>NZ_JAKUSO010000130.1:0-1720 GCF_022449305.1 Oceanibaculum sp.
CCCCTCCGCCATTGCCCAGCTTGGCGCCCATCGCGTACTCCCCTTCTTCGCGCTGGGGCTACAGGATGGAGCTGAACTCGGCGCCGAAGGCTTCCAGACGGGCGGCGTATTTCGCGAGGTCGTTGGAGAGCTTGTTGTAGGCCAGCACCGCGGGGATCGCAGCCACCAGGCCCAGTGCCGTGGCGAACAGCGCTTCGGCGATACCGGGGGCGACCACCGCCAGGCTGGTGTTCTTCGACACCGCGATGGAACTGAAGGAGTTCATGCTGCCCCACACCGTGCCGAACAGGCCGATGAAGGGCGCCGTCGAACCAACCGAGGCGAGGAACGGCATGTGCTTTTCCAGCTGTTCCATCTCGCGGCCGATGGTGACGTTCATCGCCTGCTCGATGCGGCTGCGCAGGCTGGTGCGCAGCTGCCCGGTGGCGGTCAGCCCCTTGGCGGCGGAACGGCGCCATTCGCGCATCGCGGCGGCGAAGATCGAGGCCATCGGGTCCGACGGGCGGTTGCCGATGCGGTCATAGAGATCCTCCAGCGACCCGCCGGACCAGAAGCTCTCCTCGAACTGCGCGGCATGCCGGCGCAGCTTGCGGAGGGTCATCGCCTTGTCGAAGATGATCGCCCAGCACCAGAGCGACGCCAGCGCCAGCATCAGCATCACGGTCTTGACGATCCAGTCGGCCTGCATGAACAGGCCGAGAGGCGACATGTCGTGTGCTGCCACGGACCCCGCGAGGGCGACCGAATCGATAACGGTAGGTTCCATTAAACGTACTCTCCTAGCTGGCGAGCAGTGTCATGACGAAGATGGCAGAAGTTGGATGAAGTAAGGCCTGCATCGCATCCCTCAATACCGTCGGCAACCGGGCCGGGCGCAGCCCGGCACCAAGACAGGCAAGGCGGATATGCATGCGAACGAGCAGCGCGCCGTCACGTTCCACGCGCTGCTCAGCCTCGATGGTGGCGCCGCCGACAGATAGCACGCGGGTCTCGACCCACAGCAGATCGTCCAGCCGCGCCGGGGCAAAATAGTCGATGGTGCAACCGCGCACCGCGAAGGCGATGCCATGCTGGTCGCGCAGGGCGGCCTGGCCGAACCCCATATCGCGCAGCATCTCGCTGCGCGCACGCTCGGCATAGCGCAGATAATTGGCGTGATAGACGATGCCGCCGGCGTCGGTATCCTCGTAATAGATGCGCACGGGCAGGCGATGGCTTCGCCCGTCCGGCCCCTCCACGAAGGCGGCGGCGCTGGGAACCGGATCAGGCATCCGGCCCCTCGTCTGTATCGCTGCCCAGATCGTTTCCGAGCATGTCGAGCTGCCGCGCCCGGTCCTGCGGCATTGGCAGGCCCAGATAGCGGTAGCCCTGCGGCGCCAGCATGCGGCCGCGCGGCGTGCGCTGCACCAGCCCCTGCTGCATCAGGTAGGGCTCGATCACCTCTTCCAGCACGTCGCGCTGCTCGCCCAGCGCGGCGGCCATGGTCTCGACGCCGACCGGACCGCCCAGATAGGTTTCCGCCAGCGAGGAGAGATAGCGCCGGTCCAGCGAATCGAGGCCCAGCGAATCGACGCCAAGGCGGGTCAGCGCGGCATCGGCGGCCTTGGCGTCCACCGCCTCCAGACCGGCCACCGAGGCGATGTCACGCACCCGGCGCAACAGCCGGTTGGCGACACGCGGCGTACCGCGCGCGCGGCGGGAGATTTCCTCCGCCCCGTCC
>NZ_JAKUSO010000131.1:0-1624 GCF_022449305.1 Oceanibaculum sp.
TCTCGACAGCTTCCCGGTTGGAGACGGCGAACAGCACCGCCAGCAGCAGGAAGGGCAGCGTGATCAGGGCGGTGAGTATCCGGGCGATGCGCGATTGCTGGGCCATGCCCGCAGTCCACACCGGCAGGCGGCTGCCGTCAAGGCTTCGGCATCAAGATTTGGCGGCGAGGTCGATCCCGAAATCGGGCAGCACGCTCTTCTGCTCGTCGTCGAGCACGGCTTCCGTCAGGTCAGCACCTTCCAGCACGGTGGCGCGGCTGCGGCCCGTCGGCCTGCCATCGGCGCCGATCAGCGGGGCCGGCCCCAGCTTCGCCCCCGACAGGTCGGCACTGTGCAGCTTGGCACCGCGAAGGTTGGCGCCGGACAGATTGGCGCGGACCAGGCTGGCCTGGGAGAGGTCGGCGCCGGCCAGATCGGTCAGCACCAGCAGCGCGCCATTCAGCAGCGCGCCGCGCAGACTGGCCGCACGAAGGCTGGCGCCCGACAGGTTGAAGCCGCGCAGATCGGCATCGGTGAGGTCGGCGCCGTCCAGCTCCGCGCGTTCGCCGCGCTGGCCCTGGCTGCTGACCCAGCGGTCATGATCGAAGAGCTGACGGTGCAGCTCGATGTCGAAGCCGTCAAGCGGCGGCGCGAAATTAGCACCTTCCGTATCGGCCCCGTCCAGCACGCCATCGGTCAGCGTCACGCCGACCAGCCGGGCGCGCTGCAGGTTGGCACCGTTGAGATGCGCGTTGCTGAGGTTGGCCCCGTTCAGCAGCGCCTCGCGCAGGTTGGCCGCGCCAAGGTCGGCGTCGGTCAGGTCGGTGTTGCGCATGTTGGCGCCGGCCAGGCTGGCATTGCGCAGCACCGTGCCGACCAGCATCGCGCCGGTCAGGTCGGCCTGATCCAGATTGGCGCCCGACAGATCGGCGCCTGACAGGTTGGTGAGCCGCAGCATCGCGCCTTCGAAGCCTGGCGATGACATGGAGACGGTACCATGCGCGCCGCGCAGATCGGCCCCATTCAGATCGCTGCCCCGGAAGCTGGCGCCCGACAGGTTCGCGTCCACCAGCTTGGCCTTGCGGAGGGACGCCTCATCCAGCGTCGCGGCGGTCAGGTCAGCGCCGGTCAGGTCCGCCCCTTCCAGATTGGCACCGGTCAGCCGGATACCCTGAAGGCCGGCACCGGACAGCTGGCATTTCCGCAGATCCCGGCCGGACAGGTCGAGGCCGAACAGGCTGACATTGCTGAAATCGGCCGGCATGGCATCTTCCGCGCCGGCGAGCCAACGCCGGTGCGCTTCGAGTTCCGCGAAGATATGTTCGCGCGATCTGTAGGAATGCAGTGCCATTGCGATACAGTATCACCGAAAGAATTAACCGTCGGTTAACTGCCCTGCGGCGGAAGATGCGCCGGCCGGTCATAGACCCGATAGAAGCCGATCAGCAACATCCTGACCTCCTCCTGCTCGCCCAGCGGCAGGACAAGGCGATGGTAATAGCCGATCACATAATCATCGGGCTGGAACTTGTGGCATTGATAGACCGGCTTGCGGTCCGCGACGATGCGGTCATAGCTCTCGATGGCGGCGTCACGGAGCTGCGTAATGCCGGGCTCCTCGATATAGCGCCCGGTGAGGTCCGCG
>NZ_JAKUSO010000014.1:0-59318 GCF_022449305.1 Oceanibaculum sp.
CGATCTGCCGCCGGCCTATCTGCGCGAGGCGCTGCTGGCCTGGGCGGAAGCCGGAGAGACTGTCGAGCCTTCCACGCTGCGGCTGCTGGTCGTCGGCGGCGAGGCCGCACCGCCCGACCTGCCGGCGCTCTGGCGTGCCGGGCCGCTGCGCGGGGCGCGGCTGCTGAACGCCTATGGCCCGACCGAGACCACCGTCACCTGTACGCTGCATGAGGTGCCACGGGATGGCGCGCCTGAAGAGGCGCTGCCGATTGGCCGGCCGCTGCCGGGCACCGAGGCCTATATCCTCGACCCTTCGGGGAATCCGGTGCCGGAAGGGATTGAGGGCGAATTGCATATCGGCGGGCGTCGGCTGGCGCTCGGCTATTTCCGCCAGCCCGACCTTACCGAATCGCGTTTCGTGGAGCGGAAGCTTCCGGGACGGCGCCGTCCCGTGCGGCTGTACCGCACCGGCGACCGCGCCAGCTTCATCCCCGGCCGCGACGGGCTGATCGGTTTCCATGGCCGTATCGACCAGCAGGTGAAGCTGCGCGGCTTCCGCATCGAGCCGGGCGAGATCGAGGCGGCGCTGCGGGCCGGCGGCATGCGCGATGCCGCCGTGGTGGTGCAGGGCACGGGTGCTGCCCAGCGGCTGGTTGCCTATGTCGTCGCCGGCGAAAAGGGGCTGCGCGAGGAGGAACTGCGGCGCTGGCTGGCCGGGCGTCTGCCAACCTACATGGTGCCAGCGGCCTTCATGGCGCTGCCCGCCCTGCCGGTGATGCCGAGCGGCAAGCTGGACCGGGCCGCGCTGCCGGCCCTGCCGGACATCGGAACGCAGCAAGCGGTCATCGGGACGCACGATCCTGTCGAGGCCGACCTCTCCAGTCTGTGGCGCGCCGTGCTGGAGCTGCCGGAGACGATTGCCATCGGCCCCGCCTGCGATTTCTTTGCGCTGGGCGGCCATTCGCTGCTCGCCCTGCGGCTGCAGACCCGCATTCGCCAGCATTTCGGACGCGAGCTGCCGGTGGCGGCGCTGATCGCCACGCCGGTGCTGGCGCATCAGGCGGCACTGTTGCGGGAGCCTGCTGCGGCCCCAGAGACTGCGGGCGGACCGGGGCTGGTGCCGCTGCGGACAGAGGGTGGCAAGCCAGCACTGTTCGTTATCCATCCGGTCGGCGGGTCGGTTGCCTGCTACCGCGATCTTGCGCGGCTGTTGCAGTCGGGCCGGCCGGTGATCGGCATACAGGCCGCCGGTATCGAGCCGGGCGAGCAGCCCTTCGCGGGCGGCCTTCCCGCCATGGCTGGTGCCTATGCCGCGCTGATCCGTAGCCATCAGCCTGACGGGCCCTATCATCTTGCCGGCTGGTCGATGGGCGGGGTGCTGGCCTTCGAGACGGCACGGCAACTGGCGGCGGCGGGCCAGCCGGTGGGGACGGTGACGCTGATCGAGAGTTACACACCGGCCTTGCTGAACAGTTTCGGTGAGCCTTCAGAGGAGCCGCAGGAGGTGCGAGAGGTCCGCGCCTTCGCCCGCGATCTCTTGGGGCTGGCCGATATTCCGCCGTTGCAAGTGGCCGAGGGGCGCGATCCCTTCGCCGCGCTGCTGCTGTCGCCCTGGCTAACGGCGGCGCTGCCCGGCATGGACAGCGGCCAGCTGCGCCGGCTGTTCGCGGTGTTCCGCGCGCATGTCCAGGCGCTGGCCGATTACGAGCCGGCGCCCTATGGCGGCGCGGTCACGGTGCTGGCGGGCAAGGCGGTGCCGGTGGCGGACCAGTCCCGCGGGTGGACGCCGCTGGCGGGTGGCGGTCTCGATCTGCACGCGGTGCCGGGCGATCATTACACGATCCTGCGGCCGCCGGGGCTGGCACGCTGCGCGGCCATCCTGGAGTCTGCCCTGTCGCGCGCCGAGGGTGGCCGCCGCCCGCGGCGCAAGGCGCAGAACGGTTAGGGAGAAGGGCCGATGATCCAGGATCGAGGCTGGCAAGAATCGGAGGGGCAACGCATAATGCCGGGCACCAGGCGCCGAACGGGAGCTGTCGAGCTATATGTCTGACGATATTGAAGAAGACTATATCGAAGAGGCAGACAGCCGCCGCTTCCATCGTCGGACTGTCGCGGCCCTGCTGCTGATCGCGCTGCTGATCGCCAGCGTGCTGCTGTGGAGCCGGATCGTCGTCTCGATCCGCTCCGGTGAGGCCGGCGTGCTCTACCGCTTCTTCAGCGGCACCGAGATGGAGCAGATCTATGATGAAGGCGTGCATCTGCTGTGGCCATGGGACCGCATGTTCATCTACGACATGCGCCTGCAGACCAAGGAGCGGGAATATTCCCTGCTGACCAGCAGCGGCCTGCCGGTGGACCTGAATGTCGCGGTGCGCTACCGCCCGGATATCCGCATGCTGCCGCTGCTGCATGTCGCCGTCGGCCCGGAATATCTGGAGAAGGTGGTATTCCCGGAAACCGAGGCGGTGCTGCGCCGCGCGGTCGGCCAGTACGGGCCGGAGGAGGTCTATACCAGCAAGCGCGGCTTCCTCGAATCCATCGTCGTCAGCAGCCTGTCGAAGGTCGAGAGCCGCTATGTGCTGATCGACGATGTGCTGGTGAAATCGGTCGATCTGCCGGTCCCGGTGCGCGATGCCATCGAGCAGAAGCTTGTGCTGGGCGAGCAGGAGAAGGCCTATCAGTACCGGCTGGCCATCGAACATAAGGAGGCCGAGCGCAAGAAGATCGAGGCCGGCGGCATCCAGGAATATCAGCGCCGGGTGGGCGAGACCCTGACCCAGGACCTGCTGCGCTGGCAGGGCATTCAGGCAACGCGTGAGCTGGCGACCTCGAACAACGCCAAGACGGTGGTCATTGGCGCCGGCAAGGATGGGCTGCCGATCATCCTTGGCGACCGGTAGCGGCAATGCGGCGTGTCGATTCGATAGCCTCCCGTCTGGCGGGCAACTGGGCACTGGTGTCCTGGCTGCTCTCGGCGCTGATCGTTGCCGCGGTGGCCGGCATGGCGGCCTTCCTGTATCTCGGCCCGCAGGGCACGGATACGGCGCTTGCCGGCGAGCGCTTCAAAATCGCCGTGGTTTATCCCGACGACCCCGGCAGCCGTCAGTTCCTGGCGGGTATCCGCCTCGCCGTCGAGCAGGTGAATGCCGGGAACGGGCTGGCCGGCGCCCAGCTCGATGCGGCCTATGTGCCCGAACAGCCCTTCACCGACAGGATGAAGCTGACCAGCGTGGTGGAACGCACGCTGGATCTGGCCGGGCGCATCGTGGCCGACAAGGACACCATGGTGGTCGTGGGGCATGGCTATTCCGCCACGGCGGTGCCGGCCAGCGCCATCTATAACCGCGAGAGGCGGCTGTTCCTGGCCACCCATGCCACGGCGACATCGCTCAGCAACCTGCAATTCACCAATCTTTTCGCCCTGCAGCCGAACAATGCCGATATCGCGCGGGTGATGGCGCATTTCGCCATGTCGCAGGGCATGCGGCGCTTTGTGTTGCTGTCGGACAACAGCGGCTATGGCACGGAGACGACGAAGCAGTTCCAGAGCTTCATCGGCCAGGAGGGCGGGGAGATTCTCTATCGCGGCGCGTTGTCCGCCGAGGGGCGCTCCATCGACGATCTGCTGCTGTTCATCCTGGATAACAACCTGTTCTCGGTGAACGAGATCGATGCGTTCTTCATCGCCACCAACTCGATGGAGGATGCGGGCTATTTCATCCGCCGCGCCCGCACGCTCGGCCTCAGTATCCCGATCTTGGGGCCGGAGAATCTGTTCGCCACCGCGCTGGAGGATGTGGCCGGGCTGGCGAACATGCATGATGTCGCGGCCGTGTCGCTCTATGACGAACAGAGCGACAGCCCGGTCGCGCGGCAATTCCTGGCCGATTTCGAGGCGCGCTATGGCAAGAGGCCTGACCTGCTGGCGGCTATCGGCTATGATGCGATCAAGCTGCTGGATTATATCGTCGATATCACCGGGACGCGCGATACCACCAAGCTGGAGGACAAGCTCAGGGTGATGCGCTACGAGACGCCGTTTGAAGGCGCCACCGGCATGGTATCCTTCGACAGCAACGGGCTGATAACCGACACGGACACCTTTATCGTCTATCATAACGGGAAGAATTTCGAGGCGGTGGCCAAATACCGCAAACCTTTCGCCTGGCACGGGTCTGTTACACCGCCGGACAGCGGCCGGCCATCGGCAATCATCAAGGATTACATGCGATGACCTTCCTCTTCCATCCTGGCTTCCTTGTAACCTGGATCGGCGCGAGCTGGCTGATCGGTATCCTCGGCCGCAACAAGCGCTTCGGCTTCCTGGGGAACTTCCTGATTTCCTTCCTGTTCAGCCCGGTGGTCGGCGTGATCGTCCTGCTGGCCTCCGACGACAAGGTCGGCAAGCGCGCCCGGCTGTTCTGATAGGACCCTTCCGCAACGAAAAACGCCGCCGTCCCGGCCGGGGCGGCGGCGTTTGCGTTCAGAGCCGGCGAGGTCAGGCGGCGGGCGCTTCCTCGAAATCGGCCTCGGCGGAGCGCTTGCGGGCTTCAGCCTTGACCTTGGCGGCCAGCTTCTTGCCCTTCTCGAACTGCTCGTCATAGTAGCTGCGCATGCTCTCGACATCGAAGTCGAAGACCGAGCCGCCCTCCTCGAAATGCTTCAGATAGGCGCGACCGATGGCGTAGGTCGAGCCGCCGGCAATCACCGGCATGGAAACCATGCCCAGCATCCAGCCGATGCCCGGGATCGCCTTGGTCATGCTGATCGCAACCGCAGCACCGACGCCATAGCCAAGCACGCCACCGGCCAGCGCGGTGATGACGTTGCGCACGGCGCTCTCGGAGAAGGGCGTGCCATACAGCTGGGACAGCTTCTGGATCATGCGCAGCTGGATCGCCGTGACGGCGGCGATGTCGAACAGCGGAACCGGCACGATGGCCGCCGCGGTCGAGGCGATCACATAGCTCTTGATCTTGCTCTCGCCGCTGAGCGCGCGTGCCACGCCGTCAGCGCCGGAAACTGCGGCCGTCTTGGTGTCGGCAGCACTGCCGCTGTCGGTGGATTTCGTGGCCATTGGCTCTCTCCCGTTGTTCTCTGCCCGCCATATCTCGCCCACCGCTCAATATTAGCGGATGGATACTCCAGACGGTACCGCTTCGCCGCCGCGATGGAAAGAGGGTAAATGCGGTGTTGGGCGTGTTTCATCAAACCTTTACAGGCAATCGGGCAGGCTGCAGAACAGGGGGCAGGCCAGCAGCGCCTGCAGGGAGTGAGTAAGCATGAGTGAGTCCGCCTCCGCCCGCCCGGTGGTGTTCTGCTTCGCCGGCCAGGGCGCGCAGTACTTCCGCATGGCGGCGGATCTGTACGAGCAGGAGCCGGTGTTCCGCGACTGGATGCGGATTGGCGATGCGCTGTTGCGGGACCGGTTCGGCTATTCGCTGATCGCGGAAATCTATGGGCCGGACCGCCGCATCGGTGACCCGTTCGACCGGCTGGCGGTCAGCCACCCTGCGCTGTTTCTGGTGCAGTATGCGGTGGCGCGGGCGGTGATGCAGCGCGGCCTGCGCCCGGACCTGCTGCTGGGCGTCAGCCTGGGCGAGTTCGTCGCCATGAGTGTCGCCGGCATGCTGCCGTTCGAGGAGGCGTTGCTGCATGTCGCCGATCAGCCGGCCCGGTTCGAGGCAAGCTGCGCGCCCGGTGGCATGGTCGCGGCACTGGCGCCGCCCGCGCTGTGGCGCGAGGAGCCGGAACTGGCGCAGAACAGCGAGATCGCGGGCATCAGTTCCAACGGGCATTTCGTGCTGTCGGCGCCGGCCGGGGCGCTGGAGACGATAGAGGCAACGTTGCGCGCTCGCTCGGTCGCGTTCCAGCGCCTGCCGGTGGGCTTCGCCTTTCATTCCAGATGGATCGATCCGGCGGCGGAGGCCTGCCGCGCCGCCTCGGCCGGGTTGCGGCTCGCGGCACCCTTCTGGCCCTGCTGGTCGAGCTGCCTGGGCGGGCCGCTGGACCCTGCCAAGCTGCCGGCTGACTTCCTGTGGCGTATCGTGCGCGACCCGATGGATTTGCGCGGCTGCTTCACGGCCCTGGAAGAGCAGGGTGGCGCCCGCTACGTCGATCTCAGCCCGTCGGGCACGCTGGCCGCACTGGCGCGGCAGAATATGGGGGCGTCCTCTGCGTCCCAGACCCTTGCGCTGCTGTCGCCCTTCGGCGGCAATATGAAACGGCTGGAGGGGCTGGGGAAGGCGGTCTGAGCGGGGCGTTATTGGTTAATGCGTGCCAGGCCGGTGTTTGTCATTCCGGTCACTGTCGCGTTTCACGATGTACAGCATGATGACGGCCATCAACAGGCCAGCGGCTGGCATGAGCAGCAGCGCCAATGTTTCCTGTGTCATGGCTTCAGCCTCCGCAAAATATCGCGTGCCATAAGATGTATGGCGAAGGCGGCGAGGAAACAACCCGCCGCGATGGCCAGCAGCGACTTGTCGAGTGCTCTGCCGTCATAAAGCCGCGTGAGCATGGGGGCGATGCCGCCAACGGCGAATATGGCAATGGACAGCCCATTCAGCCATGTTGCCGATAGTTTAACCCTCTCATTATGTATCCGGCTCATGCTGGCTTTACCTTGCACAGGCATACACCAGGTTCCGGCGTGGCCGACTCCTGCAGTGCAATGATGACACGGCGGTGCCGTCGGCACCAGATCATCAGCTGAGATTTGGTCTGGAATGGTGGGCGCGACAGGGATTGAACCTGTGACCCCTACGATGTCAAGACGGCGTTGTTCAAAGAAATCAAAGGCATAAGTTAGCAGATCAACTCGCATGCCAACTCCGGTTTTCAAGGGGTTAGGATGACCGTGCGTGCGAGCGGCGTGTTAGACGATTGGGGCGATATTTCCTCCGCTTCGGCAGAGCTGCGGGTTCTTGCGCGCGCTGTCCGAATGCTTGGCGATGGCTATCGCACCGACCCCGAATCCATCGCTATTGCAAAGTCCGAAATCGCGCATCGGCTGGTGAAGCTGGCAATCCGCCTTGAGGGTGCCAGGTGACAGACTTCGCCGCGCTGCTGCCGGACGTGGCCGAACGGCTGTTGGGGCGGCCGAACAAGGCGCTGTCGAACAAGGCCGAGCTGCGCTACGGCACGCACGGCAGCCTGTCGGTGAAGGTCGGCGGGCCGCAAGCCGGCACCTGGCGCGATCATGAATCGGGAACGGGTGGCGGCGTGCTGGACCTGATCATCCGCCAAGGCGCGGCGCGCGACAAGGCCGGCGCGATGGGCTGGATCAGGCAGGAATTTCCCGAGACCGCCCCCGAAGCGTCACCCGCCACCTCACCGCGCGGCAAGCGCGAGATCGTCGCAACCTATGATTACACCGACGAGGCTGGCGAACTGCTGTTTCAGGTGGTGCGCCTCACCCCGAAGGAGTTCCGCCAGCGACGGCCGGATGGCAAGGGCGGCTGGACCTGGAACCTTAAAGACACGCAGCGCCTGCCCTACCGGCTGCCCGAGATGATCGAGGATATCGCCCTCGGGCGGCCGGTCTTCATCGTGGAAGGCGAGAAATCCGCCGACAGGCTGCGCAAGATCAACGTGCCGGCAACGTGCTTTCCCGGCGGTGCCGGCAAGTGGCGCGCCAACTATGCCGAATGGTTCAGCGGCGCGCATGTCGTCGTGCTACCAGACAATGACGATCCGGGGCGGCTGCATGGCGAGGCTGTGGCGCGCGGCCTATACACGGCGGCAGCCAGCGTGAAGCTGCTGAACCTGCCGGATCTGCCGCGCAAAGGTGACGTGGTTGACTGGCTGGATAGTGGCGGCACGGTCGAGGCGCTGAACGCGCTGGTCGAGGCGTCGGCGGAATACCGGCCGGATATCAAGACGCGGCTGCCTTTCATCTGGTTCGGCGAGGAAGACAAACAGCCGCCCTTGAGCTGGCTGGTGAAGGGCGCGCTGCCGAATGGCGGCTTCAGCGTGATCTATGGCGCGCCGGGCAGCAGCAAGAGTTTCCTGACGCTGGACCTGGCGCTGTCTGTCGCGCATGGGCGGGACTGGTTCGGCCATCGAGTGACGGCCGGGACGGTGCTGTATGTCGCGGGCGAAGGTGCAACCGGCATGATGCAGCGCATGGCGGCGTGGCGGCAGGAGAAGGCGGGCGATCCTGCCATACCCTTCGCGCTGATCCCGCGCCAGCTCAATCTGTTCGATGACGATGACGATACCGACATGCTGCTGGCCGATATCGCGCAGCAGGCGCAGCGGCTGGGTGAGCCCGTCCGGCTGATCGTCTTCGATACACTGTCCCGCATGATCGGCACCGGCGACGAGGACCGGGCGGCGGAAGTCAGCCAGGTGGTGCAGCGGTGCGCGCGGCTTCAGACGGAGACCGGCGCGCATGTGCTGATCGTCCATCATTCCGGCAAGGATCAGGCGCGCGGCATGCGCGGCAGCAACGCGCTGCTGGCGGCGGCCGATGCGACTGTTGAGGTCAAGCAGTTCGACAGCGGACTGTGCGAGGCGAAGTTTACCAAGGTGAAGGACGGAGCGGGGATAGAGGCTATCCGGTACGAGCTTCGGCAATCGGTTCTCGGCCAGGACGAGGATGGCGAGGATATCGCCTCCTGTGTCGTGACGGCCACGGATGCGAGCCAGGGCTTCGGGACGGCGAAGAAGACCAGGCTATCCGATACCGAACGCATCGCCCTCGATGCGTTGAAACAGGCCATCGATGAGGGCGGCGAAGCATCGCCGGGTGGTCATGTGCCGGCAGGGGTCCGAGTGGTTCTTGCCGATCACTGGAGGCGCTATGCGGATCTGAAGGGGCTTTCTGATTCGGACAAGCCGAACACAAAACGGCAGGCCTTCCTTCGCGTCCGCAATAAGCTCCAGTCGCGCGGAATCATTGGCATCTGGAATGAGAGCGTCTGGATTGTCCGTGAGCCGCGTGACGGTGACAGGGGATGATGTGTCACGCCTGTCACGCTTTGGAGCCTTCGGGGCGTGACATTCCGTAGCTGTGACGTCTGCCCTAATCGAGGCTTCTGGTGGAGCATTCGGCTAAGGATATCAGCAGGCGGCGGGCTTATGAAAACCCACCGATTCCAACGATTTGACGATGGTTGCGGCGGTGCCCTGACATGGTTGAAGCGAAGCGCTACAGGGCGTGACATGTCACTCCTTTGTCACGGCATGTCACGGGGGAAGGTGACAGGTGACAATCCCCCTAAAGGGGGTTGTCACTCTGTCACCGCTTACGCCCCGTGCCGGCTGTCGTCTCGTCGGCTGTCGTGCCCGTCCGGATCAGGCCGGCAAGGGCTGGAAATTTGATCGCCCTTAGGCTTTGCAGAAGATTGGCGAGGGCTCAATGGGTCCTTCCCTGCCCAAATCCGTATACGGGCAGCTTTAGCGCATGAGTTCGCCAGTTTGAGAGCCTTACGAAAAGGCTAAAGTCAGCGCAAGTCAGACTAAATTCAGCAAGTCAATGCAATGGGTTAAAAAAAATTACTAACACGCATTATAAATCTGTTTGACTCACATTTATCTTCCGTGAATGCTTGTGAAGCGATCAACGGAGGATTTTGAAATGATCGATGCAGCCATGCGGAACCGGGTGCTTGGGGCGACTTTTACGCCTGCCGAGATGGACATCATCCTGCACAACCGCAACTTCACCAATCTGCGGTCTGTGATCAGTCGCCCGACCAAGAGCACTGTGCCGACAGCACGAGGTGCCTTGCTGCTGCCGCAGGAAGCCGGACGGGGTAAGCGAGGCGAAGTCTACACCTTCGCTCACGCAATCGAATTCGCCTTGCACTACGACATTCCGGGCACACGAGAAGAAGTGCTCACCCTTATCTATCTGGCGTTCCAGGAGATGGCTGGACCGACGCGTTTCATCCGCAGCCTGAATAAGCTGCCGGAAAAGGAGCGGCAGGACATCATGTCCAAATGTCGGGCAATCGGCCGCACCGACGACCCCTGCGAGCTTGGCGCTCTCACGGTTGCTCCCGAGATTGCTTTCAGTCCGGAATTTATCTCTCGCGATCCTGCGCACCCAACCTTCTGGGTGATGCGCTACCGAGGGGATGGCCGGTTTTCGGGCTTCTGCTGGATCGATGATGGGGCTGGCTATTCTCTGGCTGCTGCTGCCGGTGATATAGCCGAACGCATGGCGATGCCTGCATCGGAGCCAGATCATAAGGCGTTGATTCGTCGTGAAGCGCGGTGCCCGTTCATCCTTAACGTCACCGAACTGATTCTCGATCTGGAGAGTATGTGCGCCAAGGTTCTTGCCTGGCGCGATCTACACGGCAGTGCCGGCTGATGCGCGGCAATCTCCATACTGATTCGCTCCGGCCGTGCATCGCCGATGGCCGGCAGCGACCCTGCGAGGGAGGCGATCTGGTGCCCCTCGCAGGGACCCTTTCTAATCGGCAGGGGGCCGCCATGTCAGCGGGTTACTGCCGACCCCTCGCCCTGGTCGAGCTGCGCGACCTAGGCGAGGGGGGCTTTTCGCGGCTGCTGCCGTCCGTACTGCGCCGCCCCACTTTCTGGCTGTAGGAGGATCTGCACATGAGCCTGCTAAAGCGCTTCCTGAATATCGGCCTGGCATCCCAGCCGATCCGTTCTGGTGCCGGGTTCCCTGAAGACGATGATCCTGCTGCCCACACCGACGATGAAGAGGCCACGGCGGACAATCCCGAAGATGATGAATCTCTGGAAGGCGGAGACGAGGCAGGCGACGGCGATGAACAGGATAAGGAAGAAGCCGACGGCCGCTCCAAGTCCAGGGGCGAGCGGGCGCGCATCGCGGCCATCCTGAACAGTGAGGAAGCCACGGGCCGGGAGAAACTGGCCCGGTTCCTGGCATTCGAGACCGACTCAGCGCCAGGCGATGCACATGCCATTCTGGCCGCCGCGCCGAAGGCCAGCCCCGGCACCGGTTTGGATGCCCGCATGGCTGCAATCCCCCAGCCGGATATCGGTCGCGGTGGTGGTTCACATGATGGTCTTCCGCGCGGCGGCAGTGTCGAGGCGCGCGCCGCACGCATCCTGGAGGGCTACCGTGGCTGAGCGCGATACCCTTGCCGCGTTCGCGGACAGGCCGTTGCTGCTGGCACCGGCCGGCACGCGCGATCTGTTGACTCGCCCAACCGAGCGTATCGCGAGCGCCTTGGAAATAAGCCCTGAAGGGCTGGCCGTTATCGGCATATCGGGCCCGCTCGTTACCCGGCAGAACTGGTGGCGTGGCTATGACGCTATCGAGGCCGAGCTGCAGGCGGCGCTGTCCGCGCCGGAAGTCCGGGAAATTGTGCTGCACCTCGATACGCCGGGCGGAATGGCAAACGCTTTCGACCTGGCCGATCAGATCTACGCGGCCCGAGGATCCAAGCCGATGACCGCGCTGGTCGATGAAATGGCATTGTCAGCCGGGTATCTGCTGGCTTCGGCCTGCGACAGGGTGATTCTGGGCCGCACCGGCAGTGTCGGTTCGGTTGGCGTCATCACCATGCATGTCGACCAAAGTCGGATGCTCGATAAGGCTGGCCTTGTCGTCAGCGAGATCATCGCCGGCCTGCGCAAGGCCGATCTTTCCCCTTTCCAGCCGCTTTCCGACGCGGCGCGCGAACGCCTTCAGGCCGAGGTTGACCGCCTCTATGCCCTGCTGGTGGAGACGGTCGCGCGCAATCGCGGGCTGTCGACAAAATCCGTCCGCGACCAGCAGGCGGGCGTTTTTCATGGTCCCACGGCCATCGCAGCTGGCCTTGCGGATGATCTTTTCAGCTTCAAGGGCGGCCATCGCGCCGCGTAGCAAGGGAGCATCCTATGTCAGTTGCTGTCACCAAACCGAAACCCTCGCCGTCTTCGCGGCTGGCCGGCGCGGCACGTCCCAATATCCGCATCCTGCGCCCTGACGGTATGCCCCGTCCCGCCACGGCTACCGAGGGGCTAAGCCGGCCCTCCAGGACCGGCCTGCTTGCCGAGGCGGCGAACTGTCTGAGTTCCGCTGGCGTGACGGTGCCAACCGCACGATTGCTGGACGATCCGGCGGGCGTCTTCATGGAGGCTGTCACGCATGGCAGCAGCGACTTCGCAGCCGTGCTTGGCACCGTCTACTGGACGCAGGTGGTCGAACAGTCGAAAATGCTGCCGGCCTGGATTCGCGTCGTCGGCAAGAAGGTGGACGCGCCGGACTTCCGGGAGATCGCGCATATTCGTCTGGGCGATATGGAGCTGAAGAAGCTCAACGAGACCGGCGAGATCGAGCAAGTCTCGATCCCTGAGGGCGGCGAGCGGTGGAAGCTGGAAACCTACGCCGCGATTTTCACCCTCTCCCGGCAGCTCATGACCAACGATATCGACGGGGCGATCATCCGTGCCGCCGGCAATAACGGTCGCACCATCGGCAAGCTGGAAGCGAAGGTGGCGACTGACGTTCTGACCCAGAATGCCGGGCTTGGCCCGATGATGGCCGATGGGAAGACCTGTTTCCACGCGGATCACGGCAACATTGGTGACGAGCTGCTAGACGTCGAAGGCCTCGACGCCGGGCGGAAGCGGATGCGCCAACAGAAGGCGCTGGACGGCGAGACGCCGTTGAACGCGCCGCCGAAGTTCCTGTTGGTACCCTCTGCGCTGGAAACCAAGGCCGAACAGGTGCTTGCCGAACTGCAGCCGGCCAAGGTCGAAGACACCAACCCGTTTTCGCAGAAGCTGGACCTGGTGGTGGAGCCGCGCCTAGATGCGGTCAGTGAAACCGCCTGGTACCTGCTGGCCGACCAGATGGCCGTGGAATCGGTCATCTACGGCAATCTGCGCAGCGCGCAGGGGCCGATGGTCGAGTTGCGCCCGGCCTGGGAACAGGATGGCCTCGGCATCCGCGTCATCTATGACTTCGCCGCGGCCATCACCGACCATCAGGGCGTCTATCGCTCGTCCGGCGATGCCGGCGGCGGCGAATAATCGGGAGGGTTGGCAAGATGAAGAACTATATCCGTACCGGCAACACGATGCCGATTGTCGCCCCGCTGGGCGGCGTGGAGACCGGCCAGCCGGTACTGGTCGGGGATATCGTCGGCGTGGCTGCTGTGGCTGCTCAGGAGGGGGCTGCGACCGAGGTACATATCGAGGGCGTGTTTGATCTGCCGAAGGTGGCCGACGACATCGACCAGGGCGCGCTGGTGTACTTCGACGCAACGGCCGGCAATTTCACCACGGACCCGGCCGACAATGCGCCGGCCGGTATTGCTTTCCGTGCCGCTGTGGCGCTGGACGGGACGGTGCAGGTGAAGCTTACCCCCGGCGCAGGGTTCCGCGTCGAGCTTACCGAAGCACCATAAGGTAACGGATCGAAGGAACACGGGAAGGCGGTGAGGACGGTGCGCGGCTCACCGTGAAGTCCTGCGGGGTGCTTTCCCGTGCCGGGGCCTGAGCAACCCCGGCGGTCTTTTCCCCCGCAGGACAAGCCGAAATCTCTAAAGTTTACTTACTTTGATTTCTTAGCGCTGAAAAAATGGCTGTCCTTGCCCTGCAGATGTTGTGAAGCCAGTTAGGATTTCCCTGGTCCATGAAAGTACTTCCAGGTCTTCAGTCCCAAATTCATGCCTTTTTCTGGCATAGGCCTCATCTAGACGTTTTAAGAAACGTTCCTGGAAACTTGGGTCTGTCTCATTCATCGTTGTTACGATGCATGCCGCTAACAGGGATACAGCCTGTCGGCCATCGGAAGGAATTTCCTTATCACTCATTGGGAGGGCTCCATAGTTTTAGCTTCGGACGTATTTTTATTTTTGAAATGGTTGTTCTAAATATTTGTTCTTTCGTAGCCATTCTACGAGGATTTTTTCAATCATTGATGACGTGGAGCGTAGGTCGTCTTTTGCCGCTTTCTCTACTGCGGCTTTTACCTCAGGTTCTACGCGGAAGCCGAGTGGATGGGTTTTTGCCATGTTGCACAATCTCATACAATGTAGTTGATTTTTGCAAACATTGTATGAGAAAGTTGGGGATGCTGCAACGAGCAGCGGCCCGCCGTGGTGTTGGAGCACCAGCGACGGGCCTAACCCCAGGCAAGAGGAGAACACTCATGCCCGAAGCTGGCTTGCACTCTATCCGCATCCCCGTCGAGCTGCCAGACGATGCGCACAAGCGTTCGGCACTGCTGAACCTTATCGAGAACATCGACATCATTGAAACGCCGGCCGGCCCCTGGCTGCTGTTGCCGGCGCATCCCGTCCTGATCGATAAGCTTGCCTGCCTGCTGACCGAGGACGAATGGCCGGAAGACGATGATCCTGCAGAGGACGATGATCCGGACGAAATGAATGGCGATGAGATGGAGGAAAGCGAGCCGGGAGACGACACGGCCTATTGCTCGTTGCGATGGAAGCAGCAACAGGCGCTCAATTTCGGACGTCATGTCGACCGTGCACCGGAAGATGACCGGCCCGGGATGTTGCCTATAGAGTTCGCCATTCCTTTAAGGCCGGTCATATGAGTGGCGGACCAATCGATCTGCCAAGGCTACTGACCGAGCGGGAGGCGGCGGAGGCGCTGGGCGTGTCTGTCTACACCATCCAGCGCCTGCGGAAGCAGGGGGAAATCCGATTCAAGCGCCTCGGCGGCCGCTGGAAGACGCGGGCGGATTGGTTGAAGGAATATCTCGACCGGGAGGACAATCAATGTCTGGAAAGCGAGAGGAAGACCGTGGCGGAGACCGTCCCGGCGAGATCGCTGGTCACTGGCTCAGCCGGCGGCACAATTCACCCCACTGGTGCGCCACCTGGTTCGATTCGCAATCCCGACAGACAATCCGCCGCAGCCTCGGCACGCCTGATCTTCGGATCGCGGAAGGCCGGTTAGCCGAGTTTGTCGCCAAGCGTATCCAGCCGGAAAACGAGCGGCCGGAGGATATCGCCCTGGCGACGGTCTTCGTCCGCTACTGGGAGGCGCATGCGCAGCATCGGCCGAGTGCCGACCAGGCTCGGCATGCCTTGAGGGAATGGAACGACCATTTCGGGGAGGCTGTGGCGGCTGACGTTAAGCCGCGCACTGTCCGGGAGTTCGTCACGGCCTTGTCCGCGCGCGGGCTGTCAGGCGGCTATATCAAGCGCATTCTGTCTGTTGGCAAGGCCGCATTGAACTGGGCTTACAGGGAGGGCGAGCTTCAGGCGCCGCCTTTCGTGGACCTGTCCCTGGCGCAGGCCGGAGAGCCGAGGGAACGCTATGTGACCCTTGAGGAAATGGCCTGGCTATTTCGGGCCGCTACCGTCCCTCATGTGCGCCTCTATCTGCTGCTGGCTTGCGGCACGGCAGCCCGACCGAAGGCGATTCTCGACCTGGGGCGCGACCAGGTGGATACCGAGCTGGGGTTGCTGCGCCTCAATCCGTCCGGCCGGGCGCAGAACAGGAAGCGCCGTCCGACGCTACCGCTTTGTCCGACCTTGCGGACCCTCGTGGAACAGCTACCCGCTGGCCCGCTCGTGCATTGGAAAGGGCAGCCTCTGCTGCGCACGAAGATGATGTTCGAGCGCTTGCGTCTCCGTGCCGCGAATCTGCTGCGCGATGACGCGGCGGCCAAGGTGCGGGCGCTGCGGGGTGAAGGGAAGCGATCGGCGGCGATGGCGCTGGCGATCGACGTGCAGCGCCGATCGCGGGCCATGCTGGATATCACCGCCTATGCGATCCGCCACACGATGGCGATGGATCTGCGCCGGCGCGGTGTGTCGGTGTGGGAGGTCGCTGGCTGGCTAGGTCATTCGTCCGGCTATAGGACAACCGAAATTTATGCGAAGGCCGGTCCGGACCATCTGGCGGCGGCCGTGGCGGCAACCGAGTCGTATTTTCAGGACCTGCGGAAGCTGGCCGGCGGCGATCTGGCTGGGCCGGTTACTGCTGGTTTGCGTGTGGATGGTGTGCGAGTTGACTTTGCTAATGTGCCGCAAGTCATTGATGGAATGGTGGGCGCGACAGGGATTGAACCTGTGACCCCTACGATGTCAACGTAGTGCTCTCCCGCTGAGCTACGCGCCCATTCCATGCGGCGTTCAGGGCGAAAACGGGGTGTCTCCTGAACGGAGCGAAGCGTTTAGCATCGCCGCGCCGCCAAGGCAAGCCCGACGAACGTCGTTCCGCGCGGTTTTTCAGGCCGGCCTGTCGCGGGCCTTGCAGACCACCGGAAGCTGGCTGATGACAGGTCAGTGCGCCCGCCCTATCATCCTTCGCGATGACAAGAGACACGGCTTTTCCCGATCATCCCGGCGATAACAGCCTCGCGGCGGAAATCGCACCGGCCTTCGAGGTGCTGCGCCCGGCGGCGGGTCAGCGACTGCCTTTGGTATTCGCCTCCCCGCACAGCGGCAGCGTCTATCCGGAGTCGCTGAAGGCGGCATCCCGGCTGACCGACCATGCGCTGCGCAAGTCGGAGGATTGCTTCGTCGATGAGATCGTCGCGGCCGCCCCCGGCCTCGGCGCGCCGCTGATCCGCGCGCTGTTTCCGCGCGTCTATGTCGATCCCAACCGCGAGCCGTTCGAGCTGGACCCGGCAATGTTTGAGGGCCAGCTGCCGGACTATGCCAATGTGCGCTCGCCGCGGGTGGCGGCTGGGCTGGGCACCATCGCGCGCATCGTTGCCGATGGCGAGCCGATCTATCGGGAAAAGCTGCCGGTGGCGGAGGCGATGCGCCGCATCTCCACCTGCTATCGCCCCTATCACGCCGCCCTGGCCGCGCTGATCGAGGAGACGCGGCGGCGTTTCGGCTTCGCCATCCTGGTCGATTGCCATTCCATGCCCTCCACTGGCCTGTCGCCGATCGGCAGCGGCCGTGGCTCGCAGAAGAACGGCCGCATCGACACGGTGCTGGGCGATTGCTTCGGCACGGCCTGCTCGCCGGCGGTCACCGAACGCTGCGAGGCGCTGCTGAGCGGCCTTGGCTATTCGGTGGTGCGCAACCATCCCTATGCCGGCGGCTACACCACGCGCCATTACGGCCGCCCGCGCGAGGGCGTGCATGCCATCCAGATCGAGATCAACCGCGCGCTCTACATGGACGAGCGGACGCTGGAGCGCAAAGCCCACCTGGCAGTGCTGGCGGATCAGATGCGCCAGCTGATTGTCGGTCTGGGAGACATCAACCTGAACCTGCTGGCCGCCGAATGAACCTCGACACCATTGTGGTCCGCGACGCGCGCGAGGCCGATATTCCTGCCATCCGCGCCATCTATGCCCATCACGTCCAGCACGGGCTGGCCAGCTTCGAGGAGACGCCGCCGGACGAGGCGGAGATGCTGCGCCGCTTCCGCACGCTGAAGGAGGGTGGCTTTCCCTACCTAGCGGCCGAGTTGGCCGGCGATCTCGTCGGCTATTCCTACGCCGGCCAGTACCGGCCGCGCCCGGCCTACCGCTATTCGGTCGAGGATTCGGTCTATGTCCGCGACGGCATGGCGGGCAAGGGGGTGGGGCGCGCGCTGCTGACGGCGCTGCTGGCGCGCTGCACGGATATGGGCTTCCGCCAGATGATCGCGATCATCGGCGACAGCGGCAATCACGGCTCCATTGGGCTGCATCAGGCGCTGGGCTTCAAGAATGTGGGCACCATCCGCTCTGTCGGCTTCAAGCATGGCCGCTGGGTGGACAGCGTGCTGCTGCAGCGCGCGCTGGGCGAGGGCGATACGAGCCTGCCGTCATCCCGTTCCTGAGGCCCGTTTCTGATCCCGTTTCCGGGTATCTTTTCGCAGGCGCAAAAAAATGGGCCGTGCGGCTGCACGGCCCAAGTTTAGGGAGGAAACGCCCAAAAGTGCGTACGACAGAGGACAAGGTCATGTCGCACTGCAAAATATGATCCTCGACTTTCGGCTTGTCAACGCATTCTCGCGTTAAAAAAGATAAGAAAATCAGAGATTCTTTAATCTGTAATCCTATGAAAGAATTAACTGTGCGTTGCAGCATAATCGGTCGCCTGGTAGCAGCTGGCCGTAATCTTCGGTCGTGCCGGCCGAGGGAATAGGAGCTGGCAGCATGGGCACTGTCAGAATCCCGGTGGTGGTTATCCTCTTGCATATGCTATTTTACTGAAGTGCCGGTTCGCCCGGTGCAAGCCAAGGACGATCAAGAAACGGGCCCGCAAAATCGACGGCGTCCGCTCCCTCGAAAAGAACAGTTTCAATGGGTCTTGCGGTCCCGCTCAGCCGCGCGGGATTGCCTGGATATGGGGATAGGCGGTGACGGAAAACGGCAGTCAGGCACCTGCGGAAGCCATGCGGGCGGAGCTTATCGAGCAGGCGCTTGAGGCCTCGGACGTTGCGGTCGTCATCTATGATGCGGCGGACCGGATGGTCGTCTGCAACCAGGCCTTCCGCAATTTCTACCCGGACTGGTCGCCGCATTTCCGGACTGGCCGGCTGCGGCTGGATATCTTGCGCGACTGCCTTGTCGCCGGGCTGATCCCACCGAAGGATGAGGTGTCGGGCGAGGCCTGGATCGCCCGGCTGGTGCTGGAGCGCCAGCCGCCCTGGAGCAATCCGGAGCAGCAGCTGGCCGACGGGCGCTGGCTGCGCGGCGAGCTGAAGCAGCTGGCGGATGGCGGCATCCTCGTCACCCAGGTGGACATCACCGCGGACAAGCAACGCGAGATGACCCTGCTGCTGCAGCGCAGCGAGGCGGAGCGGGCCGAGCGCAGCAAGACCGAATTCCTGTCCAACATGACGCATGAGCTGCGCACGCCGCTGAACGCCATCCTGGGCTTTTCCGAACTCATCATGGGCGAGGTGAACGGGCCGCTGGGCGACCCGCGCTACCGGACCTATGCCGCCAGTATCCGTGAAAGCGGGGAGTATCTGCTGTCGATCATCAACGATTTGCTCGACATGGCGAAGTTCAATGCCGGCCGTACCCAGCTGGTCGAGGCGCGGGTCGATATCGCCGGCATCGTCGCGGCGGTGGCGCGCATGGTCGATGGGCGGGCCCGCAATGGCGGGGTTGCGTTCCAGGCCGCGCTGGAGCCGCCGGTGCCTGACCTGCTGGCCGACGAACGGCAGCTGAAGCAGATGCTGCTGAACCTGGCCTCGAACGCGGTGAAGTTCACGCCTTCCGGCGGTGAGGTGCAGATCACCGGCACGATGACGGAAGAGGGCGGCTATGCCCTCAGCGTGCGCGATACCGGCATTGGCATGACGGAGGCGGACATCCCGGTCGCGTTGTCGCCGTTCGGGCAGATCGATTCGCCGCTGGCGCGCGGCCATCACGGCACCGGGCTTGGCCTGCCGCTTGTGAAATCGATGATCGAGGCGCATGGCGGAAGGCTGCTGCTGTCCAGCCGCCCCGGCAAGGGCACCACAGCGACCCTGCTGTTCCCGGCGCGCCGCGTGCTGACCGACCGCGCCGCCCCCGCTGGCGAACAGACAGCGAAGTAGCGTTTCCTTATCCGAACTGTGCCGTGGCCTGCATGCCGAGGTAATTGCCCGGCCCGGCGATCCACAGATCGGCGCCGCCGTCTTTTGGCGTGCCGTTCACATGGAAGGGGGCGGTGTCGAACACCGGGCTCATGCCGCGGAAGGAAAAGCCGGTCAGGCGCTTCTCCGGCGCCTCGCGGCGCACCAGGTCGAGCAGCAGCGTCGCCATCAGCGGGCCATGCACGATCAGGCCGGGATAGCCTTCCACCTGCGTGACATAGGGGTGGTCGTAATGGATGCGGTGGCCGTTGAAGGTCAGCGCGGAATAGCGGAACAGCAGCGGCGGCGTCGGTACCACCTCGCGCGACCACACGGCCTCGGCGGCCGGTGGCGCGGCGGGCGGCTGCTTCGCCTTTTCCGCCTCGCTGGGCCAGCCGCGATAGACGATATCGTGCTCCTCGACGATGGCTACGCCCTCGGCCCCGGCGATCTCATGCTTCACCGTGACGAACACCAGCGGCCCGGTGCGGCCCTCCTTCACGGCGACCGACATCACCTCGGAGGTGCGGGTGGCCCGTTCGCCGATGGCCAGCTTCTTGAGGAACTGTAGCCGTCCGCCGGCCCACATGCGGCGCGGCAGCTCGACCGGCGGCAGGAAGCCGCCGCGTTGCGGATGGCCATCCTCACCCAGCTGGCTGGTGCGTGCCGCCTCGTGGAAGAAGATCCAGTGCGCGCCGGGCGGCAGCGGGTCGCCTTCCTTCGGCTTTTCGTCCTCGCGGTCCAGCGTGGCGTTCCAGGCATGCACGGCCCAGGCGGCGAGGCGTTCATTCACCTCCTGGCGCTTGCCGATCCAGCCCTGCAGCTTCTCTGCGTCAATGCTCATGCGGCGAATTCCTTGCGGATGGCCTCGCTGTGCTGGCCGATGGCGGGCACGGGCTTCAGGCCGGGTGTCATGCCATCCACGATGGCGGCGGGGGCGACGATCTCGACCGCTCCTTCCGGCGTCTCCACCGGGACGAGGCGCAGCGCCGGATGGCCCACAAGATCGGCAACGCTGTTGACCGAGGCGAAGGCGATCTTCGCCGCCTTCAGCTTTTCGACCACCTGTGCGCGCGGCAGCGTCCTGAACACGGCCTCAATGGCGTCGCTCAGCGCCGGGCGGTTGGCGCAGCGCGCGACGTTGGTGGAAAAGCGTTCATCGGTGGCGAGGGAGGGCTGGCCCAGCACCTCGGCGCAGAGCCGCGCCCATTCGCGCTCGTTCTGGATCGCCAGCATCACCTGCCCGTCGGCGCAGGCGTAGGCGCCATAGGGCTGGATGGTGGCATGGCCGAGGCCGATGCGCGCCGGCGCCTTGCCGCCATAGGCATATTGCAGGTAGGGCACGTTCATCCAGTCGGCCAGCCCGTCGAACAGCGAGACCTTGATGGCGCTGCCCTGGCCCGTCGTGCCGCGTTTGATGAGGGCTTCCAGCACGGCGGCATAGGCATTCATGCCGGCGCCGATATCGCCGACCGACACGCCGACCCGGGCCATGCCCTCCGGCGTGCCGGTGACCGAGCACAGCCCGCTTTCCGCCTGCACCAGCAGGTCATAGGCCTTCATCTCGGCCAGCGGGCCTTCCTCGCCATAGCCGCTGATATCGACGGTGATCAGCGACGGATGGCGCTGGCGCAACTGCTCCGCGCCGATGCCGGCGCGCGTGGTGGCCCCGGGGGCGAGGTTCTGCACGAACACGTCGGCCTTCGCGATCAGCCGTTCCAGCAGCGCCTTGTCGTCCAGGTTCTTGATATCGAGCGTCAGGGATTCCTTGCCGCGGTTTAGCCAGACGAAATAGCTCGCCTGGCCCTTCACCGCATCGTCATAGCCGCGCGCGAAATCGCCCTCGGCGCGTTCGATCTTGATCACCCGCGCGCCAGCATCGGCCAGCTTTGCGGTGCAGAGCGGGGCGGCGACGGCCTGTTCCAGCGCCACCACCAGCAATCCGTCCAGTGCGCCCATTACAGTGCGCCCATCAGTAAGAGCGCGGCAGGCCGAGCACATGCTCGGACAGATAGGCATAGATCAGGTTGGTGGAGATCGGCGCGATCTGGTACAGGCGCGTCTCGCGGAACTTGCGCTCCACGTCGTACTCCTCCGCGAAGCCGAAGCCGCCATGCGTCTGCAGGCACATGTCGGCCGCTGCCCAGGAGGCGTCGGCGGCCAGCAGCTTCGCCATGTTGGCTTCCTTGCCGCAGGGAATCTTGCCGTCATACATCTGCGCCGCGCGCTCGACCATCAGCGCGGCGGCTTCCGATTGTGCATAGGCCTTGGCGATCGGGAACTGGATGCCCTGATTCTGGCCGATCGGGCGGCCGAACACCTTGCGCTCGGTGGCGTATTCGGTGGCCTTGGCGATGAACCAGCGGGCATCGCCGATACATTCGGCGGCGATCAGGATGCGCTCCGCATTCATGCCGTCGAGGATGTAGCGGAAGCCCTTGCCCTCCTCGCCGATGAGGTTCTCCGCCGGCACTTCCAGATCGTCCAGGAAGATTTCCGTGGTGGCATGGTTCAGCATGGTGCGGATCGGGCGGATGGTCAGCCCCTTGCCCAGCGCCTTCTTCATATCGACCAGGAAGACCGACAGGCCTTCGGTCTTCATCGTCACCTGGTCCTTCGGCGTGGTGCGGGCCAGCAGGATCATCAGGTCGGAATGTTCGGCGCGGCTGGTCCAGACCTTCTGGCCGTTCACGATGTATTTGTCGCCCTCGCGCACCGCCGCGGTGCGGATCGAGGTGGTGTCGGTGCCCGCCGTCGGCTCGGTCACGCCGAAGGCCTGCAGCCGCAGCTCGCCGGTGGCGATCTTCGGCAGATACTGCTTCTTCTGCGCCTCGTTGCCGTGCCGCAGCAGCGTGCCCATCGTGTACATCTGCGCGTGGCAGGCAGCGCCGTTGCAGCCGGCCTTCTGGATTTCCTCCAGGATCGCCGCCGCTGCCTCAATGCCCAGGCCGCTGCCGCCATATTCCTCCGGGATCAGCACGGAGAGGTAGCCGGCCTCGGTCAGCGCCTGCACGAACTCGGTCGGATAGGCGCGCTCGCGGTCCTTCTCGCGCCAGTATTCGCCGGGATAGTTGGCGCAGAGCTGGCGCACGGCCTCGCGGATCTCGGGGAAGCTCTCTTGCGTGGAGGGTGTGGCGGACATGGGGGCGTTTCCTCTTTATCGGGCTTTGTCGGACAAATAGGCCGCCCGCACGATAAGGAAACGCTGTTGCCATGCAATATGAAACCGCCTTCCGCGCCGTTCCGGGGGCGGGCCATGCGCCGAAGGCATGGCGGGGAGACTCTTTTTTGTCATTGCCGGGCTTGACCCGGCAATCCAGGGGCGGTGCCCTGCCTGAATCGCTTCGGCTTGTGGCCCCTGGACCCCCGGGTCAAGCCCGGGGGTGACAAAGTAGGATGATTCCTGAGGGTATTTGATTTTAGAAATGTATAGTTTTATACGATTCAAGATATTACTGGAATTCCAGTAATATATGGAGGAATTCCATTTTCTCTATATAAAGCCGCGTTCTTCAAATTTTTGAGAACGGTGTCATTTTCCTTATTTTCGTGAAACCAGGCCTCTACTGCAGCAATGATATCGGCGCAAAAAATTGTCAGGTCAATATTTATGGCGTCATTTATTATGTTGTTATGAAAAATATTCCCTCTTCCATCGGGAAGGGTGAAGATGATTCTCGAAAACCCTGCTTTCCGATGAGAAAGTGTTGATGTATGAGCAATTCCGCATCTTATATAATATAAATCCCCGCCTTTGAGTTTTGGGTATTTTTTCTTAATATATCTGTTAAAGAAATTATTGTACAATTCTTCACTTCTATTTGATTCTGGAGTTTGTTGCTCAAGCCTGGAGCAAATTTCCGGTAAAGATAGTGCGACGGCGATGGCGGAGTAGTATAATTTCTCTTCGACGGCGGTCTTAATTTCATTTAGGATTCGTTCTATTGGTGCCATATCGCTCATTTGCCATTTCACTCAGAACGAGGAATTCGGCTGGGTGAGGAAGGTCTTTTCCTCCTCGGTCATCTCGCGGCCCAGCGCCGTGTTGCGGTGGGGGAAGCGGCCGAAGCAGGCGATGATGTCGCGGTGCAGGACGGCGTAATGATGCCAGCCGGGATCGTCGGTTTCCTGGCTCAGCTTCTCGAACAGGGCGACGGAGCGGTCCTGGTCGGCCAGATCCTCGCTATGCTCGAAGGGCAGATAGACGAACAGCCGCTGCAGGGGCAGCAGCTTGCGGTCATAGCCCTCCGCCAGCGCCTTCTTCGACAGTTCCAGCGCGCGCATGTCGCCATCGAAGGCGCGCGCCGTGCCGCGGAACAGGTTGCGCGGGAACTGGTCGAGCAGGATGATGAGTGCGAGGCAGCTCTCCGGATCGCTCTCCCAGGTGGACAGGCCGCCCTCCAGAGCATCCTCCACCAGCGGCAGGAAGCGCTCGCGGATTTCCTCGTCGAAATTCTCGTTCTTCTCGAACCAGACGGCCCGCTTCTCGCCATAGCCTGGCGAGGCTTGCTTGCCGAACCAGAAATCCAGAACGTCGCGCGGGGTCATTCCACTCTCCCAAGATTTTCCGCGATGATAGCCGACAGTGCGGCGTCGAGCGAGCGGGCGAAGCCGGCACCATCCAGAAAAGGCGCTGCCGGCAACGCCCGGCGGATCGCGTCGCCGATGTGCTGTCGCTCCGCAGGGTCGCCGATCAGCCGCAAGGCGATGCGCCGATACTCCGCATCGTTTCGGGCGACAAGATGGCTGAGGCCAAGCGCCTCCAGCATCGCTGCCGCCTGATTGCCGCGCTGGCTGGTGCCGCGCATGGTGATAACCGGCAGGCCGGCGGCCAGCGGGTCGAGCAGGCTGGTGCAGCCGGCATAGGGAAAGGCATCGAGAGTGAGGTCGGCCATTCCGGCCAGTGCGGCAAGGCTGCCAGCCTCCGCAAAAGGGCCGGCCAGCCGCACCCGCCAGCGCGCCACGCCCTGCGCCAGCGCGCGATCCTCGACATGCTGGCGGAAGCGGGCGACGGGAGCGTCGGGCCCGGTCCAGAACGGGTTAAACGGGGCCAGCAGCAGCACGGTATTTTCCGTCTCCGCCAGCAGCGAGAGCCAGCAGTCCAGCGTCTCCGCCGTCAGCTTCATCAGGTTGGCGGTGGAGAGCAGGAGGGTCGCTTCCGCCGGAATGCCGAGGCTGGCGCGGGTCAGAGGTGGCACTTCCTGCGCCAGACTGGGGGCGAAGCAGCAGAAGGGCCGGTCGAGCCGTACTGGCTGTTCCGTATAGTGGCAATCGGCCTCGGGCGGTGTCTCGCTGCCCAGCAGCACATGCGTCATGCCGGGCAGGCCGGTGGTGACCGGGCTGGCGGCCAAGGCGATCTGCACGGGCGCGAGCCGGTGCGCCGCCAGCCGCGCCAGCGGGTCCATCGCGGCTGCTACATTGCCGCCGACCAGCAGCACATCCAGCCGGTCATTGCGGATCGCCGCCACACGCGCCGCAAGGCTCATGCCGTCCAGCCGTTTTACGTGGCCGATTTTCAGCCGTGCCAGCGCCGCCATATTGTCCTCATCGCCCGCCAGCGCATAACCAGTAACGGTGAAGCGGTCGCGGTCCAGCCCGGCGACATGCGGCAGCAGGAAGCGTGTGTTCGGCCGGTCATCCAGCCGCATCGCCAGCAGGCCGAGGCGGATCTGCCCGTCGTCACGTCTCGGCGGTGTCCACTCCTCGGCATGGGAAAAGCGCGCGATCAGCTTGCCGCGCCGCGCCATCAGCGGCTTCAGGTCGCCGGTCCCGGCAAAGGCGGCGTGCAGGCGCAGCGCCTCCAGCAGGGCGAAAGCGTCGGTCTGCCGCTCGGGCGGGGCGGTCTCGATGGCAGCCAGCAGACTTTCCGCCCAGCCTGCCCAGCGCTCGGGATCGCCGGCTTCACGGAAGAAATCCGGCCCGCGCGCGAGGGTGCGGAACAGCGCCGGTCCCAGCCAGACGGGCAGGCCCGCAATCGGATCGAGCGGCGGCAGGCGATAGGGTTCGGTCAGCAGCAGCCCCGCCAGCAGGGGCGCGGCGCGCTCTTCGGGGGTATCGGCGCCGCGCAGCCTTGCAACAGCCTCTTCCAGCGGTTCCGGCGCGTCCGGCCAGCGCAAGGGGGGCGCCTCCAGCGCCGCCAGCAGCGCCTTTCCTTCCGCTCCGTGAAAGGCTTCTTCCGCCCCGGCGGCATCGCGGACCAGCCAGCGCCGTGCCAGCGCGATACGGCGGAAGGCGGGGAGCGGGGGGCTCATGCCCGCACCTCATAGCCCAGCAATTCCAGCGCCTGCCGGTACCGCCGGTCGCGGTTCAGCCGGTGCAAGAGATGCGGCGGCGCCGGTCGCGGCTCCAGCCTCTCGATGGTTGCCGAGGATGCGGCCCGTCCCGGCACGCCGCCGGTGCTGAACTGCGTGGTCTCGCGCCAGCCCTCTAGCCGCGCTGGATCGAAAGGCAGGGCCAGTCTCCGGCACAGCTCTGCCATGCCGGCCGCCGGATCGGCGGCGATATCCTCATAGCGCACGAAACCGGTTGCCGCTGCCATTACCGCGAAGGCCACCATGCCGTCCAGCCAGTGCTCCAGCTCGGCCTGCCGGGGCGGGCGGCCCTCGGCGGCCAGCATGGCGGCGAGGCTCAGCCACTGGTCGAGCGGATGGCGGACGGTGGCGATGCGGATGAGGTCGAAGCGGTCCGCCAGCACCGCCGCCTGAACGGATACCAGCGACGACTTCAGCCCCATGCCGATGGGCATGAAGTCGAGATGGCTCCAGTCGCGGATCGCCAGCTTCTGTTTCTTGCGCCGGGCCTTGTCCGCGATCAGCGCGATAACCTCGGCATAGGGCAGCCCGTCCCGTCCCTGCAGGTCGCCCTCGCCGATCAGGCCGAACCAGTCGCAGGCCTGCGCCAGCGGGTCAAGATTGGCCCAGCCCAGCGGGTGCACCTCGCTCAGCACCGCGACGCCCTGCGCCAGCAGCAGCCGGTTGATGAGCGTGCCGCCGCTGCGCGCGAGCTGGTGGATCAGCCGTAGCTTCATAGCGCTACCGGTAACAGGGTGAAGGCTTGCAACGTCAGACCGGATGCCGCGGTCAGGGCGATGCGGTCGCAGGGCGGCAGATAGGCGATGCCGTCCCGCACCGCGATCTCCTGCCCACCGGCGGTGAGGCGCGGCGGCGTCTCCGTGTGAACCCCCTCCAGCACCAGCAGATGCCGGCCCGTCAGCGGCTGGCGTGGGAAGAGCGTTCCGGTGCGCCCCGGCGGCAGACGGAACAACCCGTCTTCGATCTCCCAGCCGGTCGCCAGCAGTGGCGAGGTGGTGTCAATGCGGATCGTGCCCGCCGCCGGATGCAGCGCGAAGCGCGACAGCGCCACGCCCAGCGGGCGCGGATCGCCCTGCGCATGCTGCGGCGGCGTATGCAGCGCGATCCCGGCCGTACCGCCCACCAGCAGTGCTTTCGGGATCGTGGCACGCAGCAGCGCCGCCTCGGCGGGATCGGGCGCCGGCAGCAGGCGGTGCGGGACAGGCCTGCCGCCGATTTCGACCCGCAGCCCACCCCTTGCGCCATCCGGCAGATGGCGCAGCGCCAGTTCCAGCATGGCAGGACCGGCAAACGGGACAGGAAGCGAAAGTTGCGCCGCCTCCCCGCCGATGGACCAGCGCCAGCCTCCCGCCTCCGCCGCGTGCCAGCCGCGCCCGAACCCTGCCGACCGCACATCGCCGCGCAGGGCCTCCGCCGCCAGTGGATCGGCCTGTGCTGCCTGCTCCATGATCTCGCGGAACAGGATTTCCCAGCAGGCGGCGGCGCGCCGTCCGAAATCCGCCGGATCGAGGAACGGGGCTGCTTCGATGCGCGACAATATGCGGCTGCGCCAGTGCTCGCGCGTCCCAGCATCGCCCGCCAGCGCCACGGCGATATCGGCGTAAGCCACCGGATCGCTGGCCACCAGCGCGTCCAGAGCGATGGATCGCAGCAGCGCCGCCCCCTGCCGTTCCTTCTGCGCCTCGCCCTCCAGCGCCACCACAGGCGTGCCGGCGCGCAGCGGGTCGATCAGGCTGGCGCAGCCGGCATAGGGGAAGGAATCGAGGAAGATATCCGCCCGCCGCGCCAGATGGACGAGCGCCGCCCGATCCTGGAACGGCCCGGCCACGGCGATGCGGCGCGCATCGCGGCCGCGCGCCGTTGCGGCCTCCCGCATCCAGCGTAGCACCGCACGTTGCTCGACCGGCACGGTCCAGCCGGGATTGCCCGGCAGCAATAGCAAGACGGCGTCGGGCGCGCGTTCCAGGATCGTCAGCCAGCAGTCGCGCAGGGCCGGGTTCAGCTTGGCGGCATGTGCGGTTGCCAGCAGCAGGGTCGCCGGGCCGGGGATCGTGCGGCGCAACTCCGCCACCTGCCGGTCGATCAGATGGGATTCGGGCGGGCGATGGACGGGCAGGGGCGGTTCGGCGAAGCAGACCGGCAGCCCCTCCATCAGCAGCGGCTTTTCGCTGTACCGTGCAGCGATATCCGGGCCTTCCGCGTCTGCCGAGGTCAGGAACCGGGCGATCCCCGACAGCCCGGTGCTGGCCGGGCTGGCGATGGTGGCGACCTGCCGCCGGGCGAGGCGCTGGCAGGCCAGGCGCGGATATTCGCCGGCCCGGCCGAGCAGATTGTTGGCGAACACCAGAATGTCGAGGTCGAAACCGCGAATGTAGTCCGCTCGTTCCGCCTCCGGAACGCCGGACAGATCGATGATGCGCTCCACGCACGCGGCATTGGCGCGCGCCGCGTCGGTGCGGATGCCGTGGATCAGGATCAGGAAGCCCTCGATGCGGGCGCGGTTCAGCCCGGTAAGGAAGGGCAGCAGCACGCGCGTCTCGGTCCGGTTGCCGGCATCGAGGATCAGGAAACCCAGCCGTATCCGTCCCGGCCTGCGCGGCGGCAGGCAAGGGCCGGGTGGACCGGCGAGATGCGCGATCAGCTTACCGCGCCGGGCAAGGGTCTCGCGGTCCGTCCGGCCCCGGAAATGCGCGAGGAAATTGCAACCGGACTGGAAGGCGCGCAGCAGCAGGCGTGCCCGGTACCCGGCGGGATCGGCCGAGACTGTCGCCTCAATCCAGCCGATGAGGCTGGCGTACCAGGCTTCGCGCCGGGCGGTTTCTGCGTCGTCTGCATCCAGCGGCAGGCCGGTGTCCAGCAGAGTGTGCACCACCGCCTCCAGCAGCGGTGGCGGGCAGTCTTCCAGGGCCTCGATATCGGGCAGGCAGCGATGCGGCCAGTCATACAGCAGCCGGCCCAGCAGGCCGGGCCAGAAGCGCGCATCGCCCGTTCTCGGGAAGCGGGGCGGTAGATCGTCCGCATCGGGCAGGGCGCGCAGGTTCCGGGTCGCCACCTGCCGGTACAGCACGCCCAGATCGCCGCGCAGCGCCGTGCCCAGGCCGATGGGCGGAATCTGCGGCAGCAAGCGCGCCAACCGCCGGCGTGCGTCGCGCCAGCCTTCCTCCGGCGTGTCGTCGGGCTGCGGGCGCAATGTTGGGATCATGAGCCCACCGCCGCGATCAGGTCGCGATTCCGTCGACGCACCTCCGCCTGCCAGCGTTCATGCTGGCCGGGCGGCGCATCAGACAGGCCGCCGCCCTGCCGGCGGTAGCGCGTACCGATGATCCCGGAATGCCGCCAGACAGCGGCAAGGGCAGACAGCCGCAGCTTGAAATCCCAATCCTCATAGAGCGGCAGATCATGGGCGAAGCCACCAGCCTGCAGATACACCGCCTTCGGCAACAGCATGTCGCGCGGGATCGGTGCCGTCCGGCGGGCGAACCAGCCGGTGCGTTCCGCCCCGTCCATCGCACCATAGAGCGACAGCGACCAGCGCCCGGTTTCGGCGCCGAAAGCATCGGTCAGCGCCACGTCGGAGAAGCCGATGGCCGGCGCGCGGCCCGCGAAGGGCAGCACCGCCGCCCATTCCGCCGCATGCTTGCCCGGCGCCATCACATCGTCGCCGTCCAGCGTGACGATCCAGTCCGCCTGTGTGTCGCGGATGGCAAGATCGCGGTTGGCGCCCGGCCCCAGCCGTCTTTCGCGCAGGACCGGGACGATCCTTCTGTCCGCCGCCGCGAGGACACGGATCAGATCGCGCGAGCTATCGGTGGAGGCATCGTCGGCGATGACAATGGCCTCGAAGGGCAGGCTCTGCGCCCGCACCGAGGCGATGGCTTCGGCCAGATAGGGGGCATTGTCGCAGGAGGCCAGGATACAGGCGCGGAGGCTCATGCGCGCCTCCGCCATTCATGCGATTTGGTTTTGTGCGATGCTGGGGCATGCGGATCAGCCTCGTCATGCCCTCCTTCAATCAGGGCCGGTTCATCGGAAAGGCGCTCGCCAGCGCTCTGGACGGGCCGGACGTGGCGGACGAGGTGATTGTGCTCGACAATCTCTCGACCGATGGCACGGCGGAGGTGCTGGCCGGCTTCAAGGCCCGGTATCCGGACCGGCTGACCGTTTTGCGCGCAGCCGATGGCGGGCAGGCGGAGGCGCTGAACCGGGGTTTCGCGCTGGCGACCGGCGATCTGCCCTCCAGCGATCTTATGGGCTGGCTGAATGCCGATGATGTTCTGGCCGAGGGCGCGCTTGCCCGGATGCGGGCGATGTTCGTCGCCCAGCCTGATCTCGCGCTGGCGCATGGCAATGCGCGCTGGATCGATACGGATGGCCGCGACCTCGGCCCCTATCCGGTGCGGGCGGATGGGCTGCTGCATGATTTCCGCGATGGCTGTTTCGTCTGCCAGCCGACGATGCTGCTGCGCCGGGCTGCCTTGCAGGCGCTGGGGCCGCCAGCGGGGATACTCGATGAGGCATTGGAAACCGCGATGGATCTCGATCTCTGGCTGCGCGCCTGGAAGCGCTTTCCGGGGCGGATTGGCTTCGTGCCGGAGGTTCAGGCGCTGCAGCGCCGTCATGGCGGGGCCAAGACCGAGCGGCTGCGCGCCACCGTGTTCGTCGAATCGATGCAGGTGCTGCACCGGCACGGGCTGGAGGTGCCGGACCGCTGGCCGCTCTCCTACGCAGAGGAGGTGGCGGCGGGCACTGCCCCGGCGGCTGGCTGGCCTGCGGTGCGCGCTGCCTATGCCGCGGCGGCCGGGCCGGCTGCGCTGGCGGCACTTGAAGCGCGGGTGGCATCCGATCCGGCTTTCGTGATGCTTCACAGCCATCCGAGTTCCTCCAGCCGGGCACGGTAGCGGCGGCCAGCGGCTTCGGGGCTGTAGTCCCGCCGGATCAATGCCTGTCCGCGTGCGGCGCTGGCGCGGGCGCTGGCCGGATCGTCCGCCAGCTGCCACATCAGCCGGGCGGCATGGGTGATATCCGGTTCCGCCCAGTGCTGGCCCTCGGCGAAGGGATAGGCGCCGGGCAGCACCGGCACGAGGGCGCAATCGACGGGAAAGCCGGTCTCCGCCGTCAGGTAATCCGCCAGGCCGGACCAGCCGGTGGCGATCACCGGCAGGCCCAGCGCGAGGGCTTCCGCCGGAATACGTCCGAACCCCTCCGCCCGGTGCAGCGAGACATACGCGTCGCAGCAGGCGAGCAGCGCCTCGGCCTCCGCACGGGGCAGGCGGCGGTCGATCAGCTTTATGCGCGGATCGGCGGCAATAGCGTCCTGCAGTTCCGACTCCGGCGGCAGGTTCATCGCTTTCACCACGAGGCCGACATCGCGGCGGGCGCGCGAAAAGGCCATTTGGAACGCGTCGATGACGCCCAGCGGGTTCTTGCGCGCCAGCGTGGAATTGCCGTCGAACCCGGCATGGAACAGGAAGCTTCCCGCCGGCAGGCCGAAATCGGCGCGGGAGAGGCTGGCGGGAGAAACCACTACGGCAGGCGGCAGATGCCGCACCGGTACCGGCGCGTCGCCATAGGCAGCGGCGGTAAAGGCACTGGCGGCCCAGAGTTCATCAACCAGATCGCAGGCGGCGGCGAAGCGGTCGGGCCAGCGCGGCAGTTCCCACGGCCACAAGCCCGCGACGGAGCGGCCATCCCATAGGCCGCCGCCTTCGCGGGCGAACAGCTCCAGGCTGGCAAAGCCGGTCAGGCACAGCAGCGTCGCCGCATAGGGTGGGGCGTCGCTCAGCAGGCCACGCAAGCTGTCATCCGCCGCATCGCCCGGCACCGGCACGTCCAGCACCGCGACCGGCACCCCGGCTTCCTGCAGCGCGCGGGCGGCCATCCGGCAATCCTCGCCAATGCCGAGCGCGCCCCGCGCATGGCCGACGAGGGTGACGCCGCCCTTCTGCAAATGAATAGGCGTGCGCCGGATGGCAGGGGCCGCCAGCGCCGGCACTTCCGCCGCGCCATGGGTTCTGCACCAGTCAGTGAAGGCTGGACCATCCGGATCGGCGAAGGCGGTTTGCAGGTCGGGCCGTGCCGCCTGCACCGCGCGGCGCAAGGGCGCGCCCTGCCAGGCCGGGTTTTCGCGCAAGGCCGGGTAGTCGCGGCATCCTTCCAGCAGGCACCAGGCCAGGAAATCCCCGTTAGTCGGATGGCGCGCCGTCACATCGGGTCTGAGATGCCGCAATGCCGCCATCAGCCGGGTGAGGGGCAATGGCAGGCCTTCCGGCTGGCCCGGTTCGGGATCATGCAGACTGTGCCAGCGCTGCGGCGGGCCGCTCTCCAGTAATCGGGCCAGTGTCGGTTCGCCGGGCAGGAAGCGGGTGATCAGCGGCAGCCAGCCGACGGGGATATGCCGCCCCAACGCTGACAGCGCCAGCGCTTCGGACGAGGCGATGTCCACCGCGCTGCCGTCCCGCGCTGTGAGCCGGATATGCGTGGCCGGCTCGACGGTTTCCAGCAGCACGATCCAACCCGGCAGGCCGGCGGCGCGCGCTGCCACGTCCAGATGGTTGCGCATGCGCCAGTGCCGCGCCGGGCTGCCCTCCAGCAGCGGCGGTGCTCGTGTGTCCATCGGTCGGTCGCTGGCAAAACAATGCAAGATGCCGCCCCCGGCCAGCGCGAAGCCGGTGCAGGGTAGCGCAGAGGTTTGTACCTCCGGCTTGCGCAGAGGCAGCGCGCTGCTCATTCCAGAACCAGGAAGTGATCGAGGGTCAGGGCCGCCGGGTCGATGCCGGCCAGCGTGATGAAGGTATCGTGGCCGAGATCAATGACTGCATTGCCATCGTCATCCGTTCCGATCCGCGCCAGCGCCATGGCGGCATCGAGGCCCAGATCGGCGGCCAGCAGGATGACATCCTCGGCAAGGTCGAAATCGAGGATCAGATTCTCCTCGTCCCCGGCCTTGAAGTGGAAGCTGTCGGCGCCGCCCCCGCCGGCCAGCGTGTCGCCGCCCTTGCCGGCATGGATCGTGTCGTCGCCGGCGCCGCCTCGGATCGAATCGCCGTCCTTGCCGCCGCGCAGCAAATCGCCCTCATCCCCGCCCAGAATGGTGTCGGCGCCGCGATTGCCCTGCAGCTCGTTGCGGCCTGCCCCGCCGCTCAGGATGTCGCTGCCGCGACCGCCGAACAGCGTGTCGTCGCCGGCCCCGCCTTCCAGCCGGTCGCGCCCCTTGCCGCCGCCCAGAAGGTCGCTGCCGGTGCCGCCCAGCAGCGTATCGTCGCCCTGCTGGCCTAGCACGGTGTCCGCGCCCAGCCCGCCAACGACGAGATTGCCGAGCGCGTTGGCGGCCAGCGAGACACCTTGCGTGCCTGTAATCTCTACCGCCTCCACCGCGTCGGGCAGGGCGTCGATGGTGAAATCCAGCAGCAGCAAATCGTAACCTTCGCTGGCTGCGCTTATGACATCGGCGGGATGGGCGGGACGGAGGATCGCATCGAAGCTGGGCAGACCGTCCAGCGCTGCCTTCTCGGAGGGGGACAGCGCCGGATTCTCCGCGAAATGCGCCGAGGGCACCGTCGCCATCCGCCGCTCCAGAAATGGTGTAGTTGATTAAATTTCACCATTCTTGCGCGTGGCACACAATAGCATGCCGGAACGTTCGGGAAGAAAAATGTGAGGGCGGATGAATTTCTAGGAATTCCAGTTGCTTACCCCCTCACCCAGCTTCGCCTAATCTCGCCATTTGGCTCGATAAGGCTGCGCAACCCTCTCCCGCAAGGGGAGAGGGAGTTTTTTTGATGTCATTTTTCTTATCCCTCTCCCCGGAAGGGGAGAGGGTTGCGACAGCTTGGTGAACGATAGTGAGCCTAGCTGAAGCTGGGTGAGGGGAGACGGACAATCGTCTTGAAGGACATGCTGTAGAGCGCCCTCACCCCAACGTCAGCGCTGCCGCATCGCGCAGGATTGCCTCGGCGGCGGGGGTGAAGCCGCCGTCGGCGCCGTGCAGCAGCAGGCCGGGCGTGAGCACCAGCGGCGCCTTGCCGCCCTTGGCGGCGCGGACCAGCACGCGCTTGGCGGGTGTCTCGTTGCGCTGCCAGAGCGGAAACAGTGTGACGCTGCCAAAGCGGGCGCCATCCAGCGCTGCCAGCAATTCCGTCAGCCGGTCGGCGCGGTGGATCAGCGTCAGCGTGCCGCGATGCGGCAGGGCGGTGGCGGCGAAGTGCGTCCAGGCGGGCAGGTCGGCCTCGCCCTCGACATGGGCCAGCGCCTTGGAGGCATCGGGCGGGGCATTGCCGCGCGCCGGTGGCAGGAAGGGCGGGTTGCTCATCGCCATATCGAAGCGCGCGTCCAGCCGCAGGGTGGCGATATCGCCCTCGATGATTTGGAAACGGTCGGCAACGCCGTTCAGCGCCGCGTTCTGACGCGCCAGTTCGGCAAGGCCGGGCTGGATCTCGATGCCGGTGATCGTGATATCCGGCCGCCTTGCCAGCAGGCACAAGGCCGCCGCACCGACGCCGCAGCCGATATCCAGCACATGCTGGCCCGGCTTCGGGTCGAGGGATGCAGCGAGCAGCACGGGGTCGATGGCGGCGCGGTAGCCCTGCCTCGGCTGGCGCAGCAGGACGCGCCCGCCCAGCAGCCGGTCTTCAGAAAAATCCGGGCTCATACGGCTCCTCGCCGGCATCGCGCAGCAGCCGGCAGGCGGCATCATACTCGTCGTCGGTGACCATCAGCCGGCGCGGCAGCACGCCCAGGCTGCCCTCCAGGATGCTGGTATGGGTGTCGAACACCACAGCCTCGATGCCGGAATCGGCCAGCAGCGAGACCAGCCAGGACAGTTTCACCGGGTCGTTGGTGCGCATCAGCTCGCGCAATGGCTTCTCCTCGCATGCGGCACTCGGTTGCACTTGACCGATGGTGCACCGGTCTTATGCTCGCTGTCGTCGCGGGCAGGCGTCAAGCCGGGCCGCTAAAGCCAACCGAGCATAAGGTGCATCCGTGGCCACAGCCACCAGCGTATCAGAGGACAGCAAGCCGGCGAACCGCAGCGCGCTCGACCGCTTGAGCGGTTTCGTCGCCGAAGACATGGAGCGGGTCAACCGGCTGATCGTGGAGCGCATGGCCAGCCCCGTGGCGCTGATCCCGCAGCTGGCCAGCCACATCGTCGCCGCCGGCGGCAAGCGCATGCGCCCGATGATGACGCTGGCCGCCGCCCAGCTGCTGGGCTATGGCGGCGATGACCATGTGAAGCTGGCGACGGCGGTGGAGTTCATCCACACCGCCACACTGCTGCATGACGATGTGGTGGACGAGAGCGACCTGCGCCGGGGCGTGGACAGCGCCAACGCAATCTGGGGCAACAAGCCCTCCGTGCTGGTCGGCGACTTCCTGTTCAGCCGCGCCTTCCAGCTGATGGTCGATGCCGGCTCGCTGAAGGTGCTGGGTATCCTCTCCAACGCCTCGGCCGTCATCGCCGAGGGCGAGGTGCAGCAGCTCATCACCGCCAACGACATCTCCACCGACGAGACTGCCTATCTGCAGGTGATCGAGTCCAAGACGGCGCAGCTGTTCGCCGCCGCCGCCCAGGTCGGCGCGGTGGTCGCGGGGGCGACGCCGGAGCAGGAGGCCGCACTCGCCGCCTATGGCCTCAATCTCGGCATCGCCTTCCAGCTGACCGACGATGTGCTGGATTACTCCGCGAAGCAGGCGGAACTCGGCAAGGCGGTCGGCGACGATTTCCGCGACGGCAAGATCACCCTGCCGATCATCCTGGCGGTCGCGCGCGGCGATGCGGAGGAACGCGGCTTCTGGCAGCGCACGCTGGAGGAGCAGGACATCCGCGATGGCGACCTGGAGCATGCCATGGCGCTGATGGTCAGGCACGGCACGCTGACGGAGTCGCTGGAGCGGGCGCGCTTCTACGGCAAGGCGGCGCGCGAGGCCTTGCACGTCGCCCCGGCTTCGCCGCTGCGCGACGCGCTGGAGGACCTGATCGACTTCACCGTCGAGCGCGCCTTCTGAGGTTATTTCAGGCTGAGGCTTTTCAGGACGAATCGTCAACCGATCCGGGACGGAAGGGACAGTGCCGCTGTTCCTGACCGCCGATACTGTCTTCCTCAATACACAAGGGAGACGATCCATGTCTGAAGCGGCGATTACGTCTTTTCTCGGCGATCTGGCGAAGGATGAGGGGCTGCAGGCCCAGGTGCGGGATCTGCTGCCCGCCAATCCTGGCAAGCCGGAGGTCAGCGCGGCGATCCTCGCGGTGGCGCGTCGCTCCGGCTTTGCGGTGGATGATGGCGATGCCGCGATTGTCGAAAGCGCGCTGGTCGAAGCCCCCCGCACTGCCGATGGCGAGCTGGACGAGGCGGCGCTGGAGCAGGTCGCCGGCGGCTTCGGCTTTGCCACCGCGGGCTTCTTCATGATCGGCCTCAAAGGCCTTGGGGATACGGTCTCGAACACCTTCACCGCGATTTTCAGCAAGGGCTGACGCGGCTGTTCGCAGGCAGGCAGAGACAATCGCGCGAATGTCGTGGCTTTGCCCTTGCGGGCCGGGATTTGGGGCGCTATAAGCACGCCCTCGGTCCGGAGCATAGCTCAGCCTGGTAGAGCACTGTCTTCGGGAGGCAGGGGTCGCAGGTTCAAATCCTGCTGCTCCGACCAACTCTTTCAAGAGCCTGGTCACGGACCGCCGCGCTGAAAGACAGTGCATGAACCAGATTTGAACCAGATCACCGCTGGGTCACTGGAACACATCCAGGTCGCCACCCCCTCACCTAACGCCCATCTGGCGCCGCTACACGCATGACGAGGGGAAACGAACCCGTGACCTCTAGAGTGCGATAATAGGGATGCCTCGCAAAAATGGCTGAATGCCAGTCGAGGCCTTGTGTTGGCAAGGCGGGAATGTGTCCCCGGTTCCGTCTATGCTCCCGCTTGTGTGCACGAGTGTGCACAGGGGAACTAATATTCTCAGGTAAGGCCTTGAAATGTTCCCGAAACGTCTAATATAGGCGCGATAACAAAAAGTTTATCGGCAAACTCCCAGGGTCGCGGGTTCGAATCCCGTCACCTCCACCATTTTCATGAGGGGGTGTAGCTCAGCGGGAGAGCAAGGGACTGTTGCGCGCCTCCGGGTTCTGCCCGGGGGCGCTTTCTTTTGGAGGGCGGCGCGGGCTGGTAAGAGTGTATGGTGCCGGGCATGTTGCGCAGCGCCATCATTATCGCCGGGCTGGTCGGCGCCACCGGAACGCTGGCTGAATCGCCGTCAGTCATTCCCGGCCCGGTCCCGGCCGACTATCTGTCGGCCTATGACGGCGACACAGTGACGGTGCGCGCCTGGATATGGCCCGGCCAGTCGGTCGAGACGACCGCCGGCACGCCGACATTCGCGTGGCCCACCCGGATCGATGCACCGAACAGCGTAGACAGCCGGTCCTCGTAATCGGGGCTGTCCATATCCAGCATATGGACCGGGAAATGGGCTGAAGTATAGAATACAGTACAGGTTATTAATTTACCAAACTTTGGTTTTTCCTCTGCATAGACTCCAATGTCTAACAAATTCTTCGTTTTCTTCTCTAAATTTCTTGGCCATCTTCTCGGATAATCTGTTCGATATAGGCTTGTATTCTGATTTTACGGACATTGTATCTGGCATAATTTTCTTGTGAACGTAATAGTAGATATTCCCAACCACACTCTCCGGGCAGGCGGTCATTTCTTCGTATGTTATTCTGAATGGCTTCTTTTTTGATTTCTCAAAATGCTGCTCAAAGCCCCATTCTTGTTGCATGATATGCAGTATCCATTTTTTAATCTCGTTTCCATTATATTTAACTTCGTTCTTGGCGTTGTAAGTTTGCGTAGAGTGAAAGTACCCAGTCGATACAGCTTTATAAAGAGAAACTGCCTGTGCGACGAAATCGCTCCTAGTCAAGTAAAATGGGACTATTCTTTTTGAAAAACTACCTAAAAAATCAATGTTATCCGCGATTAATTTCATCTGGAAGAATGTGATTTCAAAGCCAAATGTGCCATCTGTGGATTTTTTCGTTCTTCTAATTGAGTTTATATAATGATCTATGCTTGACGATTTTGTCTCTTTAAGCATTTCCGGTATGTTCTCAGGATTGAACCATTCTTCCGGATAGCCCATCACTCCTGTGGAATGTAGCATTTCGGTAAGCCAGGTACTTCCTGATCTGGGTGTGAAATAGATGCAATACTCTTTCTTAGGAAGAGGGATGTCCTGATAATTTGGCTCTTCTTTTTTTAAGGAATTATATTTTTCAAATATCGAATTAATAGCGTTCATGATTGCTCTCGTCGCCAGACTTTGTAATGAAGCGTCTTATTTTTTTTATTCTTGGGACTTTTTGATCGTTCTGTAAGGCGTGATTTTGGAGTACATCCCACCCTTGCGGAGGTCGAAGAACCGCGCGATCGATTCAGGAACACTGCTCAAGCCGGTTTCCCGCTAATGCCCGCCATACCGGCCATGAAGTCGGTTTCCCTGCACAGCCACTCGAAATAGCCGCCCTCGGCCTTCCAGGGGTCGGGGAAGGCGGCCCGGAGGTCGCTCCGTTCCCGGTACAGGACCCGCGCCTGCTTGGGGACCGGTACGCCATTGTCGAAGCTATCATAATACCAGTAGCGGTTGGGGATTTCCGGGCTGGTCGCCTTCTCGATCTGGTTGCGATACCAGAGCCACAGCTCATAGACCTCGATATTGTCCCCGGCATAGCGCTGCGTCATCGCATCGCCGACGGCGCCCAGCTTGGTGAAATGGAAGAAGCGCAGGGGCTGGCCGTTGACCCGCGCCATGCCCTGGTCGTCGAAGCTGAGGCGGCGCTGGCTGATGTTCCAGCTGGCGACATTGCAGCCGGGGTCGCGCAGGATTTTCACCCGGTCGAAGAAGCAGGGCACGAGATCGCACCATTTCTGATCGACGAAGACGCCCATATCCTGCCGGTCATGGCACCAGTCCTGCAGCCGGTCCGCCCACCAGTCCACGAAGCGCCTGCCTTCCTGGTCGTTGCGGACGGCAAGGAAGCCCAGATTGAAGGCACCGTGGCGCAGCGAGGCCATCTCATTATCCATGATGGCGCCGCGCCTGGCGCGTGGCTCCGGGTCGATCTGGTGCGGCGTCAGCACGATGGAATGGCTGTCCAGCAGATCGGCGATCTCCGTGACCGGGTTCAGCACCGCGATGTCAGGGTCGAAATAGAACAGCTTCGTGCAGGTATCGCTCTGCATGATCCACTGCATCGCGGCTGCCTTCACACCGGTGCAGGCCTCAATGACGTCATGGCCGAACAGCCATTGCCCGGCAGTGTCGCCCAGCAGTTCCTCGGCGGTCAGGACGCGGTCGAATTCCTCGCGCTGCCAGTCGATGGCGAAGCCTTCCGGCGCGCGGTCGGTCAGCACCGCCCACAGCACCCAGTCCGGATGCTGCCGGCGCAGCGTTGCGGCCAGCACCCGCGCCCGGTTCAGATAGCTGTAGGAAAAGCTGGTGAAGGCATGGATCGTCATGGCGCACTTCCGTCCAGCGCGGCGAAGGACAAGGCGCTGTAGCGCCGTTCGATGCGGGTCGTGCCGGCGGCCTTCCGCCGGTCGCGCGCCATCTTTTGGGCCCGTCCGTCGGTCAGGAAGGCCAGCAGTTCCGCCTTGCCGGACAGCACGATGCCGTGGCCGGTCTCCTCGATGATGGCCGTCACATTGCCCGATGTGCGGTTGGTGATGACGCTGGCGCCGGCGGCGATGGCCTCGCAGGTGGAGAAGGAAAAGGTCTCGAAGCAGTCCGCCCAGTGCAGGACGAAATCGATATCCTTCTCGCGCAGGGCCGTCACCATGGCGTCGGAGTCCTCCGCCGTGACGTTCACCGGAACATGCGTGATGCCTGCCAGGCCGGGGGACGCCGTCCCGAAGCACCAGAATTCCAGGTCCGTCTGGCCGGCGAGCGCTTCGTGAAGGTCGCAGAAGACCGTCCAGCCCTTGTAGGGCAGCTGTGTGCCGATGAAGGCGAGCCGGAGCGGTCTGTCCGGATCGCCCGGCTTGGCAGCGGTGGTAACCTTTTCCTCCGCCAGTGTCAGGTGCGGGATGACGATGGCGGAACGGGCCTCGATCCCGCCGCGCGCGCGCCAGAAGGCCAGCGCTGGCTCCGACGGGGCGATCAGGGTGGCACCGGTGTCGCGGAAGAAGGCGGCAAGCCGGCGCTGGTGGTCGCGGCGGGCCTCGCCGAACAGGCAGAGCTGGCAGGCGTTCGAGGCGATGTCCGGCGCGCCGCAGAAGGCGATATTGTTGCGCTGCAGCGCGAAGCTGGGGCAGATGGTGAAGGAATCGTGCAGCCAGACATGGCACGACGCCCCGGCGGCCTGCGCCAGTGCGGCCAGCGCCTCCGGCTGGTGCCCCATCAGATGGTGCACAATCAGGCTGGTCGCCGTGAACTTTCCCGCAAGCGATCCGATGCAGGCGGTAAGCTCCGACATCAGGACGGTGCCCACCTCTTCACCCGCCGCGATAACGCGCATCAGCGGATCGCCTTTCCGGTCCGCGAGGCAGGGCAGGGGCTGCCAGGGATGGATGTTCACATAGAGCGCGCCCTGCGCCGGGGCCAGCTTCTCCTCGCGCTGGATGCAGAACTGCACGCCGCCGCCGATCTTCCGGTAATCATCCTGCCCGGCCGAGATCACCAGCCGGTTCTGGCCGGCCTTGCGGCGCGCGAGGATGCGCTTGCCAAGCGTCGCCGCCTTCTGCCGGGCGGGCGGTTTCTCCTGCTTCAGCCATTTGGCGACCAGCGCCTTGAAGCTGGTCTGCTGCGCCAGAAGCTCATGCCGGCGGCCCGCCGGGTGGCGCGGCGCGCGTCCCTCTGCCTGGCCGGCGACGACATAATGCCAGAGCGGGTTGATGCCCGCCTCGGCGACATCGGGGTTGCTGGAAAGATAAAAGCCGGTCGAAAAGGCGGGGCTGGGGTCGCGGCCTTCCCGCCATCCCGACAGCCAGTAATGCTGTACCGGGTCGATGCCGGCCTCGGCGACGTCCGGATATTTGCCAAGATAGAAGGCGGCATCGACATGCGGCGCGATGATATCGGCCTGCCGTTCATGCAGTGGCGTTTCTTCGGCGGGACGCAGACTGCGGTTCTCGTAGCGCCCGAAGATGACGTAGTGCCAGAACGGGTTAATTTCCGCCGCCTCGACATCCGGGTTGGCCTGCAGATAGGCCAGCGTGCAGAAGTCGGGCGACGGGTCGCGGCGTTCGCGCCAGCCATACCGCACATAATGCGCGACGGGGTCCATGCCGTCGGCGGCCACGTCGGGATTGCGGTCGAGATAGAAAACCGCGTCGAAATACGCGGCGATATCCTCGATCTCCCGGTGGAAGTCGCTCTCGGCGGTCATGTCTCGGTTTCCGGCAACGCGCTTACGCCTCAGAAGAAGAAAATGAAAATCCAGAACAGGTGGGCGAACAGCCCGAGGAAGGACAGCGTGACGATGAACCGCCGGTTCCAGACGATCTTGCGGACGAAATCGCCGAAGCGCGAGGTCTGCTGCAGGATCGCCTCGGTGCGTTCGTCCTGGCGGTACAGCACCTTGTCGTGGAGGGTGACATCGCGCTGTAGCGTCTCCAGCCCCTTCAGGGCGAAGTGATAGAACCTGCCGGTTTTCTGCTGTTCGTCCTGCAGCCCCGCCACCGCCGACTCCAGCTGAGCCAGCCGCGTAAACAGCGCATGCGTCGCCAGCACGGAGGCCGCCTGTCCCGCTGCCGGCAGCGATCCCGCCTGCCCGGCCAGCCGGACCTCGATGCTGTGGCTGGCCAGCGCCCGGCCCTGGGGGTCCTGATATTCGAAGGCGTGATAGCCGTCGCCGATGCCGTTGGCGGCCAGATCCTCGCGCAGCTGCCCGGCTTCCATCCGCGCCGTCCGGTCGCCATCGACATAGATCTCGATCGGCAGCCGTGCCGACGGGCGTGACGGGTCCCAGGCCCAGCCGAACAGCCGGTCGCCATCGATGGCGTCGATGCAGCCGAGAATGCCGCCTGCGTGCGCCGGCAGGCTGCCTTGACGGGCCGGCAGGCTGCTTCCCGGCGCCGGGGCCATCAGCGCTGTCCTCCGACCGCCAGCGTCGGCTGCCGTGTGACGCCTGCGTCCTGAGTGCCCGTGTCCTGAATAAAGGACAGCATCCGCTCCGCCAGCGATGCGGCATCGCAGGCAGCGAAGGGGATGCCGCCCTCCTGCTGCCCGGCCTCGGCCAGCCCGCCCAGATCGGCATAGAGGATGGGACGCCCGGCGGCTGTAGCCTGGCGGACGATCAGCGGATCATTCTCCCACCAGACCGAGGGCACGATGACCGCATCGACGCCCGCCAGCAGGCCCGGCAGTTCCTCATGCGCGTAACCGCCGCGCTGCGAGACGGATGCGCCCAGCCTGTCGGAAAGTGCCGCGATCCGCGCCTTGTAGGCCTCGGGCGCATGCTTGTCCGATCCATGCACGGCGATGCGGAAGCCTTCTACGCCCTGTTCCTTCAGCGACAGGGCGGCCTCCAGTAGCACATGCAGCCCCTTGTGCGGCATCACATTGGCGAAGAAGCCGAAGCGGATGGGCGCGTCCGGCCGGCGGTCGCGCGGCGGCAGCGGCGTCATCGCCTCCCAGCCTTCCGGCAGGGCGTTGGGCTGGCAGACGATCCGCTCCGCCGGGATGCCCCAGGCGAGGAAGCGGTCGCGCAGGAAGGCGCTGGGGGCGATCAGCCGATCCACCAGCTCCAGTGCGGCGCGGATGCCCTGCTCACGGAGCGCGAAATCCTCAAGCGAGGCTTCCGGCAGACACTGCAGGCAGGCATGCGGCTGCGCGCCATAGCACAGCGCGCCGTCCTGCTTCTTCGTCATCAGCCCGTCATGGGCGCAGATCGCATAGTAATCATGCAGCGTCAGCAGGATTTCCGCGTCCGGGCAGGTGCGCCGCGCGACAGCGATGCCTTCCACCCCCAGATACAGCAGATGGTGGAAATGGATGCGGTCCGGGCGGTAATCCTGCAGGAAATCCCGGAAGGCGCGCAGGACGCCCAGATCATCCAGCTGCGACAGGTGGAAGGTGTCGAACGCCCGGATCGCGATGCCGGTCTCGTTCCGGCCGGCAGTCGGCGTCAGGAAATCGCTGCCAGCCCCCGGCCTGGCATGCCAGGAAGGCACGCAGGCCAGCAGGTGCGACTCGATGCCGGGTTCGCCGAGTGCCGCACGGTGCAGGCTGCGCGCGCACAGCTCCGTCCCGCCGGGCTGGAATTCGAAGAAGGCCGGGGCAACCTGGAGAATGCGCATCACGCCACCTGCCGCAGGGCGCCGCCGCCCGTGGACGACCCTTGCAAGGCCTCGATATCCGCGCCCCACAGCTTCGTGTGCAGCCAGCCATTATAGGCATCGACTGGCGCCAGGCTGTAGCTGGCATGGCCCTCGATGGAGGCGCGCTCCATATGCATCAGCGCGGTGTCGGCCATGTACCAGTTGCGCCAGCCCTGCCGCCGGCAGCGCAAGCTGAGGTCGGTATCCTCGAAATCGCCGATCACATACTGCTCGGAAATGCCGCCCACTTCCTCGTACTTGCCACGCGCGATCATCATGCAGGCGCCGGTGACGGCGGGAACCTCCCGCGAGGTGCAGGCCGCCGGCCAGTCGGCGGGGTAGCCCTTGCAATAGACGCCGTTCAGCCACCATTGCGTGATGCCACCGATGAAATGCAGGCCGGCATGCTGGATGCTGCCATCGGGGAACAGCAGCTTCGGCCCCAGCAGGCCGATCTCCGGTGTTGCCTTGTAGAAGCCCAGCATCTGGCTGAGCCAGCCATGCCCCATCGGCACGACATCAGAATTCAGGAACAGCAGCATCGGCGCGGTGGCCAGCGACGCCCCCAGGTTGGAGGCGCCGGCGAAGCCATAATTCTCCGCATTCACCGCCAGCCGGCAGGGCACGCCGAAGGTCAGGTGCAGCCCGCGCAGCAGCGAGTCGACCTCCGCCGCATCCTCCGGCTTGTCGAGCACATAGATCAGCTCGGCATTGGTCAGGTCAGGGTCGAAGGCGAAGCGCATCCATTGCGCGCGGATGAAATCATAGCGGCCATAGAGCGGGATGACGATGCTGATGCCGGGCTTCGTCGGTTGCGTGCCGAAGGAAACCACCCGGTCGATCCGCTTGCCGGCGAGACACTCCGCCTGTAGGGCGCTCAGCGCCGGATGGTAGAGGGTCTCCAGAATCTCCGGCGTGACGCTCTCGCGCGGGACGGAACGCAGCACAAGATCGCGGGCGAGGCGTGGTGTCATCTGCGAGACCGGGCTCATGAGATCGATCTTCACCCCGCCGGCAAAATCCAGCTCGGCGCGGGTCTGCAGCCCATGCCGCGCGCCCTTCGCCATCGGCAGGAAGGCGGCGAAGCCGGGCTTTTCCCGCAGCATCGGCAGCCCGTTCTTCTGGAAATGCTTGCCGACTTTCTCATCCTCGATGCGGACCAGATTGTCGAGGAGGGACGCTTTCTCGCCATAGGCGGACACCACGTCGAAGCGCTGCAGCGCCTCATGCGGGTCCCACAGCCAGCCGCGCAGGTAGATACCGGCATCGCCGCAGGGCACGGCAAGGTCAATGCCGCCGCCGAACGGTGCTCTGGCATTGGCGCTGGTCACGGCGCCGAAGGCCTGCAGCCGCTGCATCCAGGCGAAGACCAAGCCGAACGCATCGTCCTTGCCGATGATCGTGCCCAACGCCTCGCGCAGGCGCAGCCGGGCCGCCATGTCGAACTCCGCGATCCGCCCGAGAAACGCCTTCATCGAGGTGCCGCGGACGTTCGGCGCGGCGATCTTCAGGGCCTGATCGCCCTGCAGCATGACCACGATCTCGTCCCGGAAGGGCTTGTCATCCTGCCCGTTCAGGAACAGGCCCTGGCGGAAATCGCTGTTGGAGACGCGGGAAATTTCGACAGGTTTTGTCAGCGTGACGCGCGCGCCATCCTGCCCGATCGACAGGATCGTCACCGGGCGCGTGTCCGGTGCCACCAGCCGCGATTCGACATAATGCTTACCGTGCGACAGGTCGGCGTGATAGCTGACCGGCAGATAGGCGGTCGCCATATTGTGCAGCAGCCCGCGCAACGCTGCCGTATCGCCCCCGCGTTCGAACAGGCCAAAGCGGGGGGCTGCTTCCTTCACCAGAAAGTTAATGAGGCTGAGGCAGAGCCTTTCCCCCAGCAAACCTGCCGCCTCGGCCAGACTGGACAATGGCCGCACCGGCAAGAGGTCGATTGCCAGCCCGGTGCCGCGCAGACAGAGCCGTTCAACCGGTTGGCGCGACCGGGCGGACCGCTGGAACAGCAGGTAGCAGCGTCGCGCGCCGCCGGCGCGGATATCGACGATGGAACGAATCAGGCTGTCGGCCGGCTTTTCCCGCCGGTTTATCTCCAGCCGCACATCCTGCGGCAGGCGGGGCGCGCTGCGCAGAACCCCGATCTGCCAACCCTTCCCCATGTCGAACAGCTCAAGATCGAGCGTGTCCACAATTTAACTCCTCATCCGTTCCTTCCCCATGATGCCTCTTCTGTTCCACGGATAAAAGAAGAGGCGCTCCGGGAGCGCCTCTCTATCCTGGGATGTACGAGGACTCCGGAGAGCCGGGAGCGTTTATTGTTATGAGAACAGGAAGAGGTCAGCCGTCACGGTTCCGGCATCGACGCCCTGAAGCTCGATGGTCGTCCCGTCCGGCATGCTGATGACCGCATTGCCGTCGCCATTATTGGCGATGGTCAACTGGTCGAAGCTGTAGCCGGCGATCTCGATCCGGTCGCTGCCGGTGCCGAAATCGGTGATGACGTTCGTCTCGTCGCCTTCCTTGAAGGAGAAGATGTCATCGCCCGCACCGCCGGTCAGCGTGTCCGTGCCCTTGCCGGAATAGAGCGTGTCGGTGCCGCCGCCGCCGACAATGCTGTCATTGTCCTTGCCGCCGCGCAGCTCCGCCGACACCGCATCACCCGCTGTGATTGTGTCGTTGCCGTCATTGGCCTGGATCGTGTCATTACCGGTGCCGCCGACCATCGAATCGTCGCCCCGGCCGCCATACATCAGATTGTTGCCGGCCGTGCCTTCGACAGTGTCGTTGTCCTTGCCGCCGCGCAGCGTGTCATTGCCGGTGCCGCCGATGATACGGTCCTCGCCGACATTGCCTTCCAGCAGATTATGGCCGTCATCCTCGGCCGCCACGCCACCGTAAATGGTGTCAGCGTTGCTGCCGCCATACATAAGGTCATTACCGGCGCCGCCACTCAGCTGGTCGTCACCGGCGCCGCCGATTAAGCTGTCTGAGCCCGCACCGCCAAGAACCGAATCGCTGCTGGTGCTGCCCGCGATGCTGGCATTGCCAGAGCCGGTGACGATCACCGTCTTCCCGGTCGTGCCAGACAGTTGGACATTCACGGTCTGGCCAGAGCCGACCGAGAAGGTAGAGGTCGGCGTCGTGTCACTGATCGTGTTGGTGCCGGTCGTGCTGACCGTTACCTGGGTGATAGAGGTTTCAGAAATCCCCAGCTTGTCCAGAAAGCTGGAGATAATCACACCCTGGCTCGCATCAACGCTTGTGTTGGTGCTCGTATCGAAAATACCGCCTGGTATTGTCGCCATGAGATGGACCCTTTCTGGAAGGCTGGTATCCCAAACTGGCAATGCGCCAGAATAAAGATAAATTTCTTTTAGATATGCGCCGCCGCCGAGGCGCGGTCAATCAGGATAATCCGGGCCGGAAACTCTTTAACCAATGCGTCAAGTACTCAAACCAATGCGTCAAGTACTCGTCGCCGGGTACTCAAATTCAGGCCGGTCGCGGATATTTGACGGACATAGAGAGGCGCTCCGGGAGCGCCTTCTTACGAGAACAGGAAGAAATCGGCCGTCAGGGTGGCGGCGTCCACGCCCTGCAGCTCGATGGTGGAGCCGTCCGGCAGCGTGACCACGGCATGGCCCGAGCCATTGTTGGCAATGGCCAGCTGGCTGAAGCTGTAGCCGACGATTTCGATCCGGTCGCTGCCGGTGCCGAAATCGGTGATCACCGCCGTGCCGTCGCCCTGCTTGAAGGAGAAGATATCGTCGCCTGCCCCGCCGGTCAGCGTATCCGTGCCCTTGCCGGAATAGAGCGTGTCGTTGCCGCCGCCGCCGACGATGCTGTCATTATCCTTGCCGCCGCGCAGTTCCGCGGAGATGGCGCTGCCAGCGGTTACGATATCATTGCCCTGATTGCCCTGCATCGTGTCGCTGCCGGTGCCGCTGACAAGGGAGTCATCCCCCGTTCCGCCATAGATCAGGTTGTTGCCGGCCGTGCCTTCGACGGTGTCGTTGTCGTCGCCGCCGCGCATCGTGTCGTTGCCGGAGCCGCCGACCAGAGAGTCGTCGCCTTCGTCGCCGAACATCGTGTTGTTGCCATCATCATCCGCCGCCACGCCACCATAAAGGAAGTCATTGCTGCCGCCATACATGACGTCGTTGCCTTCGCCGCCATAATTGAGGTCGTCGCCCGCACCGCCGGAGACAATGTCGTTGCCGGCACCGCCGAACTGGGAATCGTTGCCGGCACCGCCCATGATGATGTCGGTGCCCGCCCCGGCGACGACCAGATCGTCGCCCGTGCTGCCGGCGACCGTCACCGTGTCGTTGGCGGAGCTGTCGATGATAACCTTGTTATTGGATCCGGTTAGCGTCACCGTCTGGGTCGGCGTGGTGATCGACACCTTCTGGATGCTGGTCTCGACGATGTTCTGCTGCGTCAGGATCGAGCTGATCACATCCTTGGTGATCTGCGAGATGCTGGTCGTCGTGTCGATGATGCCGCCGGGGATGGTTGCCACGGGAAGATTCCTTTCTGGAAGGCTGGCTGCCGCCTGCTTCTAGGGCGGCAAGACTGTGTGCACACCGGAGATGGAAACAATTTTATCGAAATTATGCGCCCGGTGCGTGCATGCCGTCAATGGAATAATAGTGTTTTACAGAATGATTAACCAATTATTCAAAGTGGTTAGCTGGTCACTTCGAAAAGAAAATCGGCCTCGGTCAAGGCGTTGATGCCGGCCAGCCTTATCGTGCTACCGCTGACGTTAAATATCAGAAATTCACCATCATCGGATTGCTGCGCCAGATTGGTCAGAATTTCCGCCTCGGTGACCCCCTCCACCATCAGCCGATCCATGCCCTGTGCGAAATCCAGCAGGGTGGGGGCAAGCTCGGCGCCCGGAAAGACGGGGTCGTATCCGCGCAACACGAAGACATCCGCCCCGTCCCCGCCTTCCAGCGTGTCGCGCCCCAGCCCGGAATAGAGCGTATCGTCACCGGCACCGCCGATGATCGAATCATGCCCCTTGCCGCCACGCAGCACGTCGCCGTCCTCGCCGCCTGTCAGCGTGTCCGCGCCCTTGCCGCCGCTCAGCGTATCCGCGCCACCGGCCCCGGCGATGCGGTCGGCATGGTCGGTCCCGGCAATCATGTCGGCCAGCGCGCCGCCGGTCACGTCGATGGCGCCATGGGCGCCCAGCAGATGCTCGTTGCCGGCGGTCAGGGAGAGGATTTTGTCGTATTGGCCGCCGCCAATCTGGAAGCCCCAGGCGATGGTGGAAACCAGCCCGACCAGCGCCGGCCCGTTGGCACCGTCGACCCAGACCGGCCCGCCGCTATGGCCAGGACGTACTTCAAATCCCGTCAGCGACAGCACGCCAGCGGCTTCCGTCAGGCCAGCCGATGCGGTCTCCGTCGTCATGCGGCCCGATTGTATTCCCGGATAGCCAGTCAGGGTGGCGGTTCCTGCTGTGAAGCCGGGGTCGAGCGTCATCCAGCCCAGCTCCTCGCCCAGCGGGGTGTCGAAGCTCAGCACCGCATAGTCACGCGTGACCTCGTCGATCTCCAGCACGCTGTCGTCATCCGGATCGACGATCTCGTGCGACCAGCTGACCGCCGTGTAGGTGCCGAAAGGCTGGCCGAACGGCGTGCTGCCCGGTGCGATCTCGATATGGTCGGCGACGCCATAGCGGGCGTCATAGACGATGTGCGAGGCGGTCAGCACGTCGTTGCGGCCGACCAGCACGCCGCTGCCTTCCTTGTCCACCCGGCCATTGGCGGTGTCGAACCAGGCCCGGACCGACACGACGGTCCGCCAGGGTGCGCTCTCGGTGTCGGGAACGATGCTGTATGCCATGAGGGGAGTCTATAAGAGGTTTTGGCGTCTGGCGGAAGTCGTCTGGCCTTACACCGCTGCCGGCCTGCCGCGCGTGACCAGGAAGACAAACACCAGCGCGGTGCCGAACATCATCAGGCTGTAGATCGCCGCCGGAATGGCATAGAGCGTCTCGTGGAACAGGCTGGCGGCCACGGCGATCGCCAGCGTGCCGTTCTGCAACCCGCATTCCAGCGCGATGGCGATGCGCTGCGGCCGGCGCATGCCCAGCCACGCCGCGCCATAGAAGGCAATCGCCATCATCGCGATGTTCAGCGTCAGGGTGATCGCCCCGGCCTGCGCGAAATATGTCGCGATATTGGCGCGCTCGGCATAGATCGCGCCCACCATCACCAGCACGAACAGCACTGCTGAAATCCGCCGCGCCAGTGGCTCGAAGCGTAGCGCGAAGCCCGGCATCGTATGGCGCACCGCCAGCCCGGCCAGCACCGGCACGGTGACGATGACGAAAATCTTCAGCACCGCACCGGTCACGGTCAGATCACCGGCGACTTCGCCCCCCGATCCGGCGGCAAAATGCTGGTGCGCCGTCACCACGATCAGCGGCACGGTGACGACGCTGAGCAGGCTGGTGATCGCGGTCAGCGAGACCGACAGCGCCACATCGCCGCGCGCGAACAGGGTCAGCAGGTTGGAGGTCACGCCACCGGGGGCCGCGGCGATGATCATGACGCCGACCGCCAGCACCGGCTCCACCCGCCAGGCGGTGACCAGCAGGAAGGCGACCAGCGGCAGCACGATGATCTGGCTGACGGCACCGATCAGGAAGTCGCGGGGCTGCGCCGCGACGCGCCGGAAATCGCCCAGCGTCAGCGTCAGCCCGATGGAGATCATGATGAAGGCCAGCGAAACCGGCAGCACGATGTCGGTGATAATCCCCATAGGCCTCCCCCGTTTTCCTGGTGCCGGCACTCTACGCGCTGCGGCGAGGCGTGGGTAGCGCGGTGACGCCGATTGACAGCGCCGAATCACCGGGGGCATCATGCCGTCATCCAAGGGGCGCCCCGAGAAGGGGCTGAGATACCGCTAGCGCGCGGGAACCCTTAGAACCTGATCCGGGTCGTACCGGCGTAGGGATGGAAAGGGCCGCACACACGTCACAGGCCAACCCCCATTTCGAAGCTCTCCCGGATCTCCTGCAACCTTGTTGGAGATCGCCATGTCATCCGCAAAGCCAGTCTCTGTCGAAGAATTTTCCGTCACCACGGGGCCGCTGCCGGCCTCGCGCAAGATTTACGTCCCCGGCACGCGCCATCCCGATATCCGGGTCGCCTTGCGCGAGATCGATCTGGAGCCGTCTTCCGGCGAGAAGCCGGTCCGCGTCTATGACGCCTCCGGCCCCTATACCGACCCCGCTGCCTCCATCGATATCGCGCGCGGCCTGCCGGCTCTGCGCCGCCCCTGGATCGAGGGCCGCGGCGATGTGGAAGCCTATGACGGCCGCGATATAAGGCCGGAGGATGATGGGCTGAAGCAGGGCGAACAGCGCAAGGTGGCGATGTTCGACCGGTCAGGCATCCGGCCGCTGCGCGGCAAGCCGGGCAGGGCGGTGACCCAGCTGGCCTATGCCCGTGCCGGCATCGTCACGCCGGAGATGGAATATGTCGCCATCCGGGAGAATCTGGGCCGGGAGCGGCTGAAGGAGCGGTTCGAGCGCGATGGCGAGAGTTTCGGCGCCGCCATCCCCGATTATGTGACGCCGGAATTCGTGCGCGACGAGGTGGCGCGCGGCCGCGCCATCATTCCGGCCAACATCAACCACCCGGAGGCCGAGCCGATGATCATCGGCCGCAACTTCCTGGTGAAGATCAACGCCAATATCGGCAATTCCGCCGTCTCCTCTTCGGTCGCGGAGGAGGTGGACAAGATGGTCTGGGCGATCCGCTGGGGCGCGGACACGGTGATGGACCTGTCCACCGGGCGCAACATCCACACCACGCGGGAATGGATCCTGCGCAATTCCCCGGTGCCCATCGGCACGGTGCCGATCTATCAGGCGCTGGAGAAGGTCGGCGGCAAGGCGGAAGACCTCAGCTGGGAGATTTTCCGCGACACGCTGATCGAGCAGGCCGAGCAGGGCGTGGATTACTTCACCATCCATGCCGGGGTGCGGCTGGCCTATATCCCGCTGACCGCGAAGCGTGTGACCGGCATCGTCAGCCGCGGCGGCTCGATCCTCGCCAAATGGTGCCTGGCTCATCACAAGGAGAATTTCCTCTACACGCATTTCGCGGAAATCTGCGAGATCATGAAGGCCTATGACGTGTCCTTCTCGCTGGGCGACGGCCTGCGCCCCGGCTCCATCGCCGATGCCAACGATGCTGCCCAGTTCGCCGAGCTGGAGACGCTGGGCGAGCTGACGAAGATCGCCTGGAAGCATGATGTGCAGGTGATGATCGAGGGGCCCGGCCATGTGCCGATGCACAAGATCAAGGCCAACATGGACAAGCAGCTTTCGGTCTGCGGCGAGGCGCCGTTCTATACGCTTGGCCCGCTGACCACCGATATCGCGCCGGGCTATGACCACATCACCAGCGGCATTGGGGCAGCGATGATCGGCTGGTTCGGCACGGCGATGCTGTGCTATGTGACGCCCAAGGAGCATCTGGGCCTGCCCGACCGCGACGATGTGAAGGTCGGCGTCATCACCTACAAGCTGGCCGCCCATGCCGCCGACCTCGCCAAGGGCCATCCGGCGGCGCAGGTGCGGGACGATGCGCTGTCCCGCGCGCGCTTCGAGTTCCGCTGGCGCGACCAGTTCAACCTGTCGCTCGACCCCGAGACGGCGGAGCAGTTCCACGACCAGACCCTGCCCGCCGAGGGGGCCAAGCTGGCGCATTTCTGCTCCATGTGCGGGCCGAAATTCTGCTCCATGAAGATCAGCCAGGAAGTCCGCGACTATGCGCAGAGCGGCATGGATGAAATGTCGAAGAGCTTCATGGAAAAGGGCGGTGATATCCTGATCGCCAAACCGGCAGCGGAATAACAGACGTCCGGGGGCGGCTCAGTTCCGGCGCGAAAGCAGCCGGGAGCCGCCCTGCGATGGCGGGTCGGCGAGGGTATAAAGCCCGACCATGACCCGATCCACGGTCACGCCGTCATCGGCCAGCGGCAGGATCACCCGGTCGAGTTCGCGCCAGGGCAGGCTGTGGTCGCTATAGTGGCGATAGACCGCCTGCCGCGTCTCCACGGCTTCCCGGTAGCAGGCCAGCACCTCGTCGCGGTAGCGCGGCGTAAGGCCCTCTTCAAGATAACGTCCGACCAGCGACAGGCCGGACAGCAGGGTGAAATGGCCGCCATGCAGGACGAAGCGGAAGCGTAGCGGATCGCGCTCCACCTCCAGCAGGCTGATATGGCCGATCCAGTCGGCAAGGTCCTCCGCCAGGAAATCATGGCGCGCGGGCAGCCGGCCGTCTTTCGACAGCCCCTGCCAGAAGCGGTGGAGCGCTGCCAGTTCCTCGTGCTGTATCGAATTCATGGTCCTTGCCGGGTCGGAATTTGGCCGTGGCTACAGGATGATCGGCAAATAATTAATAAAGTTCTAAATATTTGTTGAAGCTGGCCGTGGCGGGCGCGAATCAGGGCATATCCTCGCTGAAGGGCCGCGATGGCGTGCCCGCCATGTAGAGCCCTGTCATCAGCAGATCGACAGTATGGCCATCGCTGGCGAAGGGCAGCACCAGCCGGTCGATCCGCTTCCAGGGCTTCGAATCGTCGCGCTGGATGCGATAGACCGGCTGGCCGGTCATCGCTGCCTGGCGGTGCTGCTCCAGGATCAGCTCGCGATACTTGGTGTTCAGCGTCTCGTCGAGATAGCGGCCGGCCTGCCTGTTGCCGGTCAGCCGCGCCAGATTCTCGCCCTGCAGCCGGATGCGGAAGCGCAAGGACTCTTCCGGCCCATCGCCGCGCTCCACATCGACCATGCCGATATAGCCGATCCAGGGCCAGATATCCTCGGCCTGGAAATGCTGGCGGCCGGGCAGCAGATCAGGGGCCGGGCGCCGCGATTCCCAGAAATGATACAGGCTGCGCAGCTTGCTGTGCGCGATATCGACAGGGGCGCTCATAAGGGTGGCAATTCCTGATCCTGTTTTGCGGCAGTTTATCGGCAGGCCGCGCTGTTGACAGGATTTTGGATCAACATACTTAAGATTTTATGAAAATCCCGCTTCGCGATCCGGTCCTCTCAGGGCGTCGGATGCAGGATGAGGAAGCATGCGACGGCATGGTCCACGGCGCTGGATATCTCGGTGTCCGACATGGCCGGCTCCAGTCCCAGCACGCGCTTCAGGTGGCGCGGGCCGATCAGCATGCCGAGGAACATTTCGGTGGCGCGCGCCGGATCGTCGAGCCGGATCAGCCCCCGGTCGGCGGCGCGCTCCAGATAGCGCGCGATACGGCCGCGCGTGTTCTGTGGACCGGCGGCATAGAAGCGCCGGCCAAGGTCGGGGAAGCGCGGCGTCTCCGCCACCACGACGCGGTAGATCGCCTGGGTGTCGGGGCTCAGCAGGAAAGTGAGGAACTGCCGCCCGATCTGTGTCAGCGCGGCGCGCACCGGCAGCCCTTCCAGCGTCTCCTCCTTCAGGCTTTCGGCGATGCGCCGGCAGTTGGTCGCGACCATCGCCGCGAACAGTTCCTCCTTGCTGCCGAAATGGGCATAGACCGTGGCCTTGGAGACGCCGGCCACGCGGGCAATGGTGTCCATGCTGGTGTTGGCGAAGCCGTGGCGCAGGAATTCCGCGCGGGCGGCGGCCAGCACCTGCGCCGGCTTCGAGCCGGCGGCGGGTTCCTCCATCACACTGTCCAGCAGGACCGTCTCCACCTGATGCCCCTTCTCTATCCTTGTCATTGCCGGGCTTGACCCGGCAATCCAGGGCCGCGTTCTGAGACGATCCAAGCTGGGCACCGCCCCTGGACCCCCGGATCAAGTCCGGGGGTGACAGTTGAGTTGAACCGAATCCACGCAGTCAATATTGACGGACTATGAAGCCGGGCGTAGCGTGCGGGCAAGGATAAACTGAACCGTTCAGTTCAGTTTGGACGGGTGCAGAGAAACGGTACGGAAAAGACGGGGATGGAATGCGCAAGCTGGTGCTGATGCTGGCCCTGGCGGGATTGCTGTCGGCGGCGCTGTATGCCGGCTGGCGCTGGCAGACCGAATGGCGCTTCGTCGAGAAGACCGACAACGCCTATCTCCATGCCGATATCTCGGTCGTCAGCCCCATCGTGCCCGGCGATGTGGCCAGCGTCCCGGTGGCTGACAATCAGCGGGTCAGGGCGGGCGAGGTGCTGGTGACGCTGGTGGACAGCGATTAAGCCGCGCGTGTCGCCGAGGCGGCGGCCAATGTGGCCTCGGCCCAGGCGGCGATTGTCGGCATCGACAGCCGCTTGCTGCTGCAGCTGCCGCTGATCGAGCAGGCCGAGGCGGCGGTTGCCGGCGCCGATGCCGAGCTGAACCGCAGCCGGCGCGACTATGACCGGCTGAAGGCCTTGCGCCGCGACGATGTGGTCAGCCGCCAGCGGCTGGAGACGGCGGAGGCCGATTTCGCCAAGGCGACGGCGGCGCAGGCCAGCGCGCGGGCTGCGCTCGCGGCGGAACGCCAGCGCCTGGATGTGCTGCAGAGCGAGCGCGTGCTGGCCGAGGCTCAGGTCGAGGAGGCGCGTGCCGCCCAGACTGTCGCCGAGGTCGATCTGGCCCATACGGTGATCCGGGCGCCGGTCGATGGCGTTGTCGGCAATCGCGGCGTGCGGGTCGGTCATTATGTGCGCGCCGGCACCAACCTGATGTCCGTCGTGCCGTTGCCGGAGGTCTATCTGGTGGCGAATTTCAAGGAGACCCAGATCGGCCGCATGCGCATCGGCCAGCGTGTGCGGGTCGAGATCGACGCCTTTGCCGGCACGCCGCTGGAAGGCCGCATCGAGAGCCTGGCGCCGGCCAGCGGCTCCCAGTTCAGCCTGCTGCCGCCGGAGAATGCCAGCGGCAATTTCACCAAGGTGGTGCAGCGCCTGCCGGTCCGCATAGCGCTGCCGCCGGATAACCCGCTGCGGGAGAGGCTGCGGCCCGGCCTGTCGGCCGTGGTGTCGGTGGATATCCGCGATTCCGGGGAATGAGCAGCACGCCCGCCCCAACCCCGGCCATCGGCGACCGGCCGCCGCCGACCTTCCGCCAGAAGGCCGGCTTCTTCGCGATGATCTTCGGCATGTTCATGGCGATCCTGGACGTGCAGATCGTCGCCAGCTCGCTGGCCGATATCCAGGCGGGTCTGTCGGCCAGCCTGGAGGAGATCAGCTGGATCCAGACCTCCTACCTGATCGCCGAGGTGGTGATGATCCCGCTGTCCGGGGCGCTGGCGCGCATCCTCTCGACGCGGGTGATGTTCAGCATCGCCGCACTGGGCTTCACCATCTTCAGCTTCCTGTGCTCGCTGGCCACCAGCCTGGAGGCGATGATCGTGGCGCGCACGCTGCAGGGCTTTTTCGCCGGGGCGATGATCCCGTCGATCTTCTCCACCGCCTACACCATGTTTCCGCGCTCCAGCATGGGAAAGGTCTCGGTCGTCATCGGGCTGGTCGCCACCATGGGGCCGACCATCGGGCCGACGCTGGGCGGCTTTATCACCCAGTCGCTGGGCTGGCACTGGCTGTTCAACGTGAACATCGTCCCCGGCCTGATCATCGCCGCGACGGTGTGGAGCTGCATCGATGTGGACAAGCCGGAGCCGGCCTATCTGCGCGGGCTCGACCTGCCGGGGCTGGTGGCCCTGGCGATCTCGCTCGGCACGCTGAACTATGTGCTGGAGGAGGGGCCGCGCGAAGACTGGTTCGAGGACCAGACGATCTTCCGCCTCGCCGTGCTGTCCGCCGTCTCGGGCTGTGTGTTCTTCTGGCGCGCCTTCACCTACCGCCAGCCCATCGTGGAGTTGCGCGCCTTCGCCGACCGCAATTTCGCGCTGGGCTGCTTCTTCAGCTTCGTGGTCGGCATCGGGCTGTTCGGCTCGGTCTATCTGACGCCGCTGTTCCTCGCCCAGGTGCGCGACTACAGCGCGCTCGACATCGGCATCATCATGATGGTGACCGGTGCCTTCCAGTTTTCCGTGGCGCCGCTGGTCGGCACGCTCTCCACGCGGCTGGATCTGCGGCTGATGCTGGCGTTCGGATTCTCGCTGTTCTGCTTCGCGCTGTACCTGAACAGCTTCCTGACGGCGGAATCGAGCTATTGGGAATTCTTCGTGCCGCAGGCGGTGCGCGGCGTGTCGCTGATGTTCTGCTTCGTGCCGGTGAACCGGCTGGCGCTGGGCACGCTGCCGCCGGACAAGCTGAAGAACGGGGCGGGACTCTATAACCTGATGCGCAATCTGGGCGGCGCCATGGGGCTGGCCGTCATCAACACGCTGCTGGTGGATCGCGGCGCCCATCATCTGTCCTACCTGACCGAGAACCTGACGCTCAGCCGGCCGCAGGTGCAGGCCTATATCGACCGGCTCTCCGAACGGCTGGGGGACGGCTTATCTGGCGATCCGGAGCTGGCGGCGATGAAGATGCTGTTCCAGCTCGCCCAGCGCGAGGCGCTGGTGCTCAGCTTCAACGACTGCCTGCTGCTGATCGGCCTGACCTTCGGCGCCGCACTGGTCTTCATGCCGCTGGTGAAGAAACCACGCGACTGACGGCGCGAAAGTCGCCGGCAATCACAGACTCCGAGATGCCATTTCCCCTGTCGTCATTCCCGCACTTGTTGCGGGAATCCAGGGTTCAGTCTGTCCGACCGATGATCCAGCTAGCGGAAGTCTGGACCCCCGCAATAAATGCGGGGGTGACGGGCGGAGTAGGTGGCGGGTGCCAGGGCGACAGGCCGCATGGCCGGCATGCGCGCAGCGCGGAGAAAGCCCCGGTCCCGCGCCTTTTCGACACTTACAGACTGTAATTGTTCCAAAGAAGAAACAATCTTGCCGCGCATAGCAATTGCCGCTAGGCTCGCCTCACAATAACGAATGAGGGGGTTGCGAATATGTCAACCCTCCTGACAGGGAGCGCCCGTGCCCGGCCACCGCATTTGCCCTTGGCCGGGCACATCAAAATCAAGAAGACCAAAAACAAAACTTACAAAAACGAACTCTAGGGAGACGATGGGATGAATCTACGTAAAATCCTGAAGACCGCCACCATCGCGGGCCTTGCCTGCGGCATCCTGGCGATGGCCGCCGGCGATGCCGAGGCGCAGAAGCGCATCCGCTGGAAGATGGGCTCCACATATCCGGGCTCGCTGACCCAGCTGGGCACGCTGGCCAAGCGTGTCGATGCCCAGATCGATCTGGTGTCGGGCGGCAATATCCAGATCAAGTTCTTCGAGCCGGGCGCCCTGGTGCCGGCGCTGGAAGTGTTCGATGCGGTGGCGCAGGGGTCGGTCGATACCGCCTTCTCCACGCCGGGCTACTGGGCGGGCAAGGTGCCGGCGCTGCAGCTCTTCGCCGCCGTGCCGTTCGGCCCGAATGCTGGCGAATATCTCGCCTGGTTCTATTTCGGCGGCGGCAAGGAAATCTTCGACGACATCTACCACAAGAACGGCATCCATTCGGTGATGTGCGCCATCATCGCGCCGGAGGCCTCGGGCTGGTTCCGCAAGGAGATCAAGACCGCCGAGGATCTGAAGGGGCTGAAGATGCGTTTCTTCGGCCTGGGCGCGAAGGTGATGGAGAAGATGGGCGTCTCGACGCAGCTCCTCGCCGGCGGTGACATCTATCCGGCGCTGGAGCTGGGCACCATCGACGCCACCGAATTCTCCATGCCGGCCATCGACCTGAAGCTGGGCTTCCACCAGGTGGCCAAGCACTACTACTTCCCCGGCTGGCATCAGCAGTCCACGCTGTTCGACCTGATGATCAACAAGGCGAAGTGGGACGCGCTGGACAAGACCCAGCAGGCGCAGATCGAAGCGGTGTGCGGCGACAATATCCGCTACGGCTTCGCCGAGGGTGAGGCGATCCAGTTCGGCGCGCTGAAGGAGCTGAAGGCCAAGGGCGTGAACATCCACACCTGGCCGAAAGAAATCCTGGACCAGCTGGAGGCCGCCTGGCAGGAGGTCGCCAAGGAACAGTCCGCCGACCCGGACTTCAAGCGGGCCTGGGACTCGCTGCAGGCCTTCCGCAAGGACTACACGGCCTGGAAGGAAGTCGGCTACCTGCGGTAAGCAGCGGCTGACCTAATGACGGCGAACGGCCAGGATCGCCTATGTGATCCTGGCCGTTCTGCCCCTACCCCGCCCGCAATATCTGGCAGGCGGCAAGAGACTCTCAAGGACGGATCATGGATACCCTCATCAAGGTCAGCGACGGGCTGAACCGCTTCGTCAGCGCCATCGGCAAGCTGGCGGCCTGGCTGGCGATCCCGCTGATGCTGGTCATCATCTTCGATGTGGTGACGCGGCGCTTCTTCGTGCTTGGCTCGACCAAGCTGCAGGAGCTGGAATGGCACCTGCACGCGGTGCTGTTCCTGATGTGCTTCGCCTTCGCCTATGTGAAGGACAGCCATGTCCGCATCGAGCTGCTGCGCGAGAGTTTCAGCGGGCGTACAAGGGCCTGGATCGAGATCTTCGGGATGCTCTTCTTCCTGCTGCCCTACTGCTATGTGATCCTGTATTTCGGCTATGACTTCGTCATGCGCTCCTACCTGTCGCACGAGGTCTCCTCGGCGCTCACCGGCCTCACCCACCGCTGGATCATCAAGAGCTTCGTGCCGCTCGGCTTTGCCCTGCTGGCGCTGGCCGCGATTTCCTCGATCCTGCGCAACCTCGTCTATCTGTTCGGGCCGGACCGGCTGCGCGACCGCGCCGGGCTGCATCTCTTCTCGAACAGTGAGATGGAGATGCCGGACAAGCCCACAGCCCCGCACAGCAGCTAAGCGCCACTTCTGAACGCCTGACGACGATCACGAAACGCCGAAACGGACCCGCCTCCATGGAATTCTATATCGAAGATTATTTTCCGGTGCTGATGTTCGTGGCGCTGGCCTTCCTGCTGTTTTCCGGCCTGCCGGTCGCCATCGTGCTGGGCGGCATCGGCCTCGCCTTCGGCGGGCTGGGCGTGATCTACGACGTGTTCTCGCCCATCGAGTTCTTCAACATCATCTCGCGGGTCTATGGCGGCATCGTCGAGAGCCTGGTGCTGGTCGCCGTGCCGATGTTCATCTTCATGGGAACGATGCTGGAGAAATCCGGCGTCGCCAACGACCTGCTGCACGCGCTGCAGGTGCTGCTGCGCCGGGTACCGGGCGGACTTGCCCTGTCGGTCACGCTGATGGGTACGGTGATGGCGGCGACCACCGGCATCATCGGCGCCTCGGTGGTGATGATGACGCTGCTGGCGCTGCCGGTGATGCTGC
>NZ_JAKUSO010000015.1:0-2947 GCF_022449305.1 Oceanibaculum sp.
AGCCGCGCAGAGCGCCAGCCGCCGATCAGCCCGACGATATAGGCCAGCGCGTACCAGCGGATGACGAGGGGGCCAAGCTCCAGCGCGACCGGATCGATGGCGGGAAAGGTGAACACGCTGTTCTCCTAGCGGCAGGGATTAGCGGTACGGGTCGTCGGCGGCGAGATAATCCAGCACATAGCGCGACACCCCCGCCTCCAGCGACGTGAACTGCCGGCCATAACCGGCCCTTCGCAGCTTCGCCATGTCGGCCTGCGTGAAATACTGATACTTGCCGCGGATCGCCTCGGGCGTGTCGATGAATTCGATATCCGGTTCCTGCCCCAGCGCCCGGAACACCGCGCTGGCGAGGTCATGGAAGCTGCGCGACGCCCCGGTGCCGCAATTATACAGGCCGCTGACCGTCGGGTTGGCGTGCAGCCACAGCATCACATCGACGCAATCCTCGACCGCGATGAAGTCGCGCAGCTGGCCGCCATCCGGATAGTCCGGCCGGTGCGAGCGGAACAGCCGGGCCGGCTGGCCCGCCGCGACGCGGTTATAGATCTGCGGGACCACGCTCATCTGCCCGCCCTTGTGATACTCGTTCGGGCCATAGACGTTGAAGAAGCGCAGCCCCGCCCATTGCGGCGGCTTGGCTGCCTGGCCGACGAAGCGGGCGACCCGCCTGTCGAAGGCCAGCTTGCTCCAGCCATAGGCATTCAGCGGGCGCAGCGCCGCAAGATCGGCGGCGTTCATGCTGTCGGAAAAGCCCTGCGCGCCATCGCCATAGGTGGCCGCCGAGGAGGCATAGATCAGCCGTGCACCGTTCGCCGCGCACCAGTGCCACAGGCGCTGCGGCAGGTCGATATTGGCGCTGACGATCATGTCGGCGTCGGTCGCCGTGGTCGCCGAGATGGCGCCCATGTGAAAGATGGTCTCGATGGTGCCCTTGCGGGCTTCCAGAAACTCGAACAGGGCCTCCGGCGCGATCAGGTCCGCCAGGTCGCGCTTGGCGATGTTGCGCCACTTATCGTCCTGGCCCAGCCTGTCGCAGACCACCAGGTCGCGCTGCCCCGCCGCTTCAAGCGCGGCGACGAGGTTGGAGCCGATGAAGCCGGCGCCGCCGGTGACAACGATCATGGACAAGCCTTTCCGGAACCTTTTGTCGCGGGCGAGAGATTGTTCTCCGGGTATTGATCTTTCGCCCGGCGAGTTATAGTTGGCAAGTGAAGGGGCGGCAAGCGAGCCGCCCGGCACCGCGTCAGGAGTGACCAGGATGACCGCGCAGAACCGCCTGTTCGAGGATATGGCCAAGCTTGCCAGCGGCGCGCTGGGCGCGGCCGCCGGCATCCGCGGCGAGATGGAAGCCCTGTTCCGCCAGCAGATGGAGCGCGTGCTGCACGAGATGGACCTCGTCACCCGCGACGAGTTCGAGGTGGTCCGGCTGATGGCGGAGAAGGCGCGCGCGGAAAATGAGGCGCTGTCCCAGCGCATCGCGGCGCTTGAAGCCCAGCTTGTCCAGGCAATAAAGGCAAAGCCGGCGGCCAAGCCCGCGGCGAAAAAGCCCGCCCCGCGCCGCCAGCCGAAGCGGCCGACGCCCGCCAGCTGACACCCCATACCATATCGTCACGATAATTTAGCAGACGACACGAAATCTTGTGTTGCGTCGCCGTTGGGCATTTGGCAGGCTACAGGTCGTGGTGGTGATAAGGCCAGAGCCCCACTAGATGTTGGGCGCGTTTGGAACCACACCAACCCTGCACAGCAACCCTTCCTGCCAAGGAGGTGCAGGTCCAATGCTCGAGATAGAGACCTCTGACGAAGCTGCAATCGTCAATCCCCTCGACTTGATCGAAGAGCTGGTGGAGGCCAATGAATGGGCCTTTGACCGGTCGCGCGAGGATGAGCTGGCGGTCGAGATTTCCGGCCGCTGGTGCGATTTCCACCTGTTCTTCGTCTGGCGCGGCGAGATGAGCGCCCTGCATTTCTCCTGCGTGTTCGACGCCAAGGTCGGTGTCGGCAAGCGCGCGGAAATCTGCAGCCTGCTTGCACTGGCCAACGAACGGCTGTGGCTCGGCCATTTCGACCTCTGCTCGGAGGACGGGATGCCGATGTTCCGCCACACCGTCCCGCTGCGCGGCGCGCGTGGCGCCACGGTCGAGCAGATCGAGGATCTGGTGGATGTCGCCGTCACCGAGTGCGAGCGCTTCTACCCGGCCTTCCAGTTCGTGCTGTGGGGCGGCAAGACCGCCGTCGAGGCGATCGACGCCGCCATGCTGGACACGGTCGGCGAGGCCTGAAGGTTTTTCTGGCTTTCTTCTCTTCCTTGTCACCCCCGGGCTTGACCCGGGGGTCCAGGGGCCACAGGCTGAAACGTCTCAGGCAGAGCACCGCCCCTGGATGCTCCGAACCCCATTGGGATCAAGTCCGGGCATGACAACCTGAATATAACTCCCCCCTTCCCCGAAAGGCTGCCCTGCGCCGTCGCCGGCTGACAGCCCTTGATCCCCATGCCAGAGTATCGGCCCTCCGATAACTCCAGACCGCATGGAAGGACCGACCGGCATGCAGCTGCATCTGAGCACCTGGGAAGAGGTGGACAGCTACCTTTCCACCTCCAAGGGCATCATCATCCCCATTGGCTCGCCCGCGCAGCACGGCCCGAACGGGCTGATCGGCACGGATGCGATCTGCCCCGAGGTGATCGCCCGGGAAGTAGGCGAGCGTACCGGCGCGCTTGTCGGCCCGACCATCTCCATCGGCAATGCGCAGCATCATCTGGGCTTTTCCGGCTCGGTGACGCTGCGCCCGACGACGCTGATCGCGGTCATCAAGGACTATGTCGCCTCGCTGGCGCGCAACGGCTTCGAGCGGTTCTATTTCCTGAACGGCCACGGCGGCAATGTCTCAACCATTGAGGCGACCTTTGCCGAAATCTATGCCGAGTGGAGCTTCCTCGAGGAGC
>NZ_JAKUSO010000015.1:2957-58115 GCF_022449305.1 Oceanibaculum sp.
GCGTATATATTTCCTTATTGGCCATGGCGCAAATAGCGCCACGGTGGGGGCCGCCTTCGCGGAGATCTACGCCGATTACAGCATGGCCATGCCCGGCTCGAACCGGCCGCAGGTGCGCTGCGCGCTGAAGAACTGGTGGGACACGCCGGGCGTGCAGGCGCTGTCCAAGGAACTCTATGGCGACAAGGACGGCTCGCACGCCACCGCCAGCGAGGTTTCGGTGACGCAGGCCGCCTATCCCGAGGCGATCAAGCGCAAGGAGATGAAGCAGGCCGGCCGCGCGCCGCGCCCCTTCGCCGATGCCGACGATTACCGCAAGCTCTACCCCGACGGGCGCATCGGCTCCGACCCGACGCTGGCGACGCCGGAGCATGGCAAGCGGCTGATCGAGGCCTCGGCCAGCGACGTGATCGAGGATTACCGCCGCTTCCTGGCGCTCGACTGAGGGCACCCGCCGGACGTGCCCTAGGAACGTGCCCTGGGAAATCGCCTTATGGCATACCCCTCATGCAGTTGCATGTTAGGCATTTCCGGCGGAGCCGCCTATACTCGTTCCAAATAAAGGAACAATGAGCCGGTGCCGAAGAGGCGTCTCGCGGAATGCGAAATCGGGCGTTCCGCCAAGCCTCCAAAGCAAGCTGTCCTCGATGTCTCCAGGATCATTGAGGAAAGACTTGCATGGCCGGCCGGAAGGGGCGGCGCATGGACCATTTACTGCAGCAGCGGCTGATCGATCTGCATGGGTTGAGCGAGGCGGGGGAATTCAAGGCCCACCTCCAGAATATCGCGCGGACCATGGGGTTCGCCCGAATTTTCTATGTCAGTGCCCGGCTGGTGCCGGCCAGCCTGCCGGGACCGGGCGGTTTCGCCGAAATCCCGCTGATCCTCTGCGATTATCCCGAGGATTGGGTATCCCATTATCAGGGCCGCCAGCTGGCGCGCATCGACCCGGTGATCGCGGCCTGCAACGCGACGCGCCGGCCGCTGAGCTGGGACGTGCGCGGCTTTGCGCCCGAGGCGGATGAGCCGGTCCGCCGGCTGCTGGACGATGCCATCGATGCCGGCATCGACCGGGGCATCTCGGTGCCGATCTACGGCGTGGGCGGCGAGTACGGCATGGTCACCTTCGTCGCCGACCGCGCGGAGCCTGCCCGGCCGCTCGACGATACCGGCCTGCTCAGCGACTGCACGCTGGTCGCCAACCATTTCCACATGACGCTGCGCCAGCGCATCGGCAACGACCCGGCCCAGATCGAGGCGCTGCGGCTGACCGCCCGCGAGCTGGAGGTGATGAAATGGGCCGCCGCTGGCAAGACGCGGGAAGAGATCGCCGACATCCTGAAGGTCACGCCGCATACGGTGAAGTTCCACATCTACAACACCCACGCCAAGCTGGATGTCTTCTCCACCCCGCATGCCATCGCCAAGCTGGTCTATCTCGGCCTGCTGGAGCCGCCGGGCCTTTCCGGCAGCCGGGGCTACCGCATGGTCTAAACCACCGGTTTAGGGCCCTTCCCCACCACCCCTAGACAATTGTCCAGCTAGTCCGGACCGGTCCCGCGCCGCCACCTTTCCCACAACAGGGAAAGGGGAACGAACGTGCGGATTCTGGTCAACCAGCCGACAGGTGGCGAGCGTTTCGGGGACGGTCTTCTGGATGCCATGTTCCGGCTCCGCGCCCGTTATTTCAACGGCATGCGCGGCTGGAACCTGCCGCTGGAAAGCGGCTGCGAGATCGACCGCTTCGATGGCGCCGGCACGCTCTATGCCGCCGCGCTGGAGGATAATGGCACGCTGGTCGGCTGCTTCCGGTTGCTGCCGACCGAACGGCCGCATTTGCTGGACAGCTGCTTCCCCGACCTGATGGCGGCGGCGTCCGGGCGCACCCTTATGCGCGGCCCCGGCCTGTGGGAGATCAGCCGGCTGGCGGTCATCCCGACGGAACCCGACTCCCCTTTTCGCACCGAGACCGTGCGCATCACCGCGGCCCTGCTGGATTGCCTGTTCGCGCTGTGCGCGGAAGGCGGCATCCGCCGGGTGACCTGCGTGACCGACCTGCAGTTCGAGCGGCTGCTGCAGGTGCTGGGCTTCGACTGCCACCGCACCGCCGGGCCGGTGCGCATCGGCGTCGAGGATTGCGTCGCCGGCTATCTGGACACGCATGCGGAAAACCATGCCGCGGCGCGGCGGGCCGCCGCACGCTGGGCCCGCCCGGCAGTGGCGCTGCCGGCAGCACCCCAGCACCCCGCCGCCTCAGCCCGCAGCGCCGTCGGTTGAGTAGAGCAAAACCACCAAACCCAGGGAGACGATCATGCATATCAGCGACCAGCTTCTGACCCATTCCGCCGCCGACATCGACAGTCTGGGCGGCATCGCCAACTGCCTGCTGTTCCTGGCCGAGGAGGCCGAGGCCAACAAGGAGATCGTGCTGCGCGACCTGCTGAAGGCGGCGGCAATCTACGCCAAGGAGCGGTCCGACAGCATCTCCCCCTATGCCGTGCTGAGTGCGACCGATGGCGACTGATATCCAGTTCGCGCCGGCAGACGTTGCGGCGCGCCCGCGCAAGGCCGCGAGACGCATCCTCACCAGCCGGGAGGAGTTCCGGGCCGCGAAGCGCGTGCCGAAGGCGAAGCTGCTGCCCTTCGTCGGCGTGCTGTTCGCCTCGAAGCCGCATCCGCCCAGCTTCTTCGTGCGGATGGCGAACGAGTATGGCGAAATCGTCGGCTTCGACATCGCCGGCAAGCCGCTCTATCTGGTGAACCATCCGGACTACATCCAGCATGTGATGCAGACCAATGCCGGCAATTACCGCAAGAGCGATTTCTATTATCGGCTGAAGGCGATGTTCGGCGACGGCATGCTGGTCACCGAGAACGAGCTGTGGCGCTCCAAGCGCACGCTGGCGCAGCCTTCCTTCCGGCGCCACCGCTTCGACCATTACTGCAATGTGATGGCGGAATGCGGCACCAACCTGTGCGATGTGGTGGAAGCCGAGACGCGCGATGGCCAGCCGATCAACATCGTGCCCAAGGTCATGGCCGCCGCCCTGAACGTGGCGACCCGCACGCTGATGAACTGCGACCTCGCCGAGGATAAGGACCGCTTCACCGAGATCATCACCACCATCATGGTGCAGAGCGAGAAGCGCGTCTGGTCGCTGTTCGAACTGCTGCACGATCTGCCGACCAAGGCACGGGCCGAACGGCTGCAGGCGATCGCCGATTTCGACGCGCTGCTCTACAAGGTCATCAAGGACCGGATGGAGGGCCGCTCCACGCCCGATCCGGCCGGGCCCGACATGCTGCAGATGCTGCTCGAATCGGCCTGCCCGGTGACCGGGGAGCCCCTGTCCCTGTCCCGGCTGCGCGATGATTTCCTGACCATGGTGCTGGCCGGGCACGAGACCACGGCAGTCTCCATCGCCTGGTGCCTCTACATGCTGTGCCGCCATCCCGAACATATGGCGACCGCGCGGGAGGAGGTGGACCGCGTGCTGGGCGGCCGGCAGCCGACCTATGAGGATCTGTCCGAGCTGAAATTCGTGAAGATGGTGGCGCAGGAGACGATGCGGCTCTACCCGCCCTTCTGGACGATGAGCCGGGCGGCACTGGCGGATGACGAGGTGCGCGGCTACCGCATCCCGAAGGGGGCGACGATCATGCTGTGCCCCTATGTGATGCACCGGAACCCGGAATACTGGCCGGAGCCGGAGAAGTTCGACCCCTACCGCTTCACGCCGGAAGCCGGGGCCGACCGGCCGAAGCATGCCTACTTCCCGTTCGGCACCGGGCCGCGCCAGTGCATCGCCAACCATTTCGCGATGTTCGAGGCACAGATCATGGTGGCGCAGATGCTGCAGCGTTTCGATCTGTCACTGCTGACCAGCAAGGAAGTGGAGTCGGAGCCGATGATCTCGCTCCGGCCCAAGCAGGGCATCCATTTCACCGCTCGGCCCCGCCTCTAGTGCCCCCAGCCTCTACGCTGAGAGCCGATGCGTTGCGGGCCGGTACGCGGCGAGCCGGTAGGCTGGGCCGGTGCGGTGCCCTACTTCGCTGCCTTGGCCGACCTGGCCGACCGGCCACCGCTCGCGGCGCCCTTGGGGATGTCTGGCCCGCCGGTGCTGGTGCTGCTGAGATGCGCCACCATGGCCCGAAGCTGCTCGCGCAGGGTGCGATCCTCGATCCGCTGGAGCCAGTAGAGGAAGGCCATCGCCTCGGACAGCGCCTCCTTGGTGATGTCCGGGAAGGCCTCGCGGACCTCATCCTCCAGCGTGCGGGTGAAGAAGTAGTTGGGCGAGATGTTCAGCGCCTTGGAGATGCTGAACAGGATACTGGCCGGAATACGGTCCTGCCCGCTCTCGTATTTCTGCACCTGCTGGTAGGAAACGCCGACCTGGGCCGACAATTCCTGAAGGCTCTGCTTCAGAAATTTGCGGCGGTCACGCAGGCGCCGTCCGATCAGCAGATCCTGGGCGGTCCGTCTGGGTTTGCGTGGCATCGGCGAAGGCTTTGCGGTTCGGTCCATTTTCATCGGATTAAACTTGTATGATCCATACTACACGAGGTTGTCGAGAAGTGCATCAACCCTTCTCGGAAGTTGCATCCACCGCCTGCTGCCCCACCGCCTGTCTCTGGCGACCGGAAGCGTGCCGATGCTGACCCATCCCAGCGAACAGCTGCTGCAATGCGCCGAAAAACTGAGTGCGGCCATGCCCGGCCAGGCCGCCCATTTCGCCGTCGATCAGGCGCTTGCCATGCTGCGCCATCAAAACAGCGATCTGTATTTCTTCTGGATCGAGATACTCCGCGCCATTCTCGTCGTCGAGGAAACGGACGAACCGCCTCATTTGCTGCATTAGAGTTACAAATCTCAAATAAGCAATGGTCCATATGACGCCGCTGTCAAGTGCGGTCGGTCAGCGCCCCTGCGCGGCCCGCCAGCGCCTTGCGTCCGATTCGGCGGCCTCGCGATCCTCCGTGGCGATCTCCCCGGCCAGCTGGCGCAGCATGTCGGCGGTGCCGGGCTCTCCCGCTTCCGCGGCCAGAAACAGCCACTTATAGGCCTCACGCAGATTCTGTTGCCCCTCCTCCCCACGCGCATGCAGGCCGCCCAGCGCGGTCAGCGCCCGGGACACGCCACCGACCGCCGCCTTCTCGTACCAGTCGATCGCGCGGGAGCTGTCGCGCGGCCCGCCCAGACCGGCCTCCAGCAGATAGGCGAGGTTGTATTGCGCCCCGGCCAGCCCCTGCTCGGCGGCCTTGCCGTACCAGCGCCGCGCCTCCGCCGGATCGGCCGCGACGCCACGCCCGAACTGCAGGGCCAGCGCCAGCTTGGCCTGTGCCTCCGGCACCCCCTGCTCCGCCGCCTTGCGATACCAGCGCACCGCCTCCGCCGCATCGGGTTCGGCCCCCCGCAAGCCCTGCTCATACGACAGGCCCAGCAGGAACTGTGCACGGGCATTGCCTGCCCGCGCCTGCGCCTCGTACCAGCGCATCGCCTCCACATAGCCGGCCGGCGGCTCGGCAGCCCGCACCGGCGGCAGGGGCGACAGTGCGATGAGTCCGGCAACGAGAGCCGGCACCATTGGGCGAAACGGAAAGCGAAGGGACAAGGAAGACATTACCCGAAGCAGCTGGATCAAGGCCGGGCCGGGCCGCTGCCGGTGAGCGCGCGCGGCGGCGAGCCGTAATAGCCGATCAGCCGGCCGGCCTCGCTCGGCGGCAGCGGGGCCGGGTAGCATTCCGCCCGTCCCAGCGTCTGGTAGCAATAGACCGGCGTGTCGGGCGCGGCCACCTTCTCTTCCTTCTTGCCGGAGAGGCTGGCGGTGATCTCGTCGGTCAGCGCGCAGCCGCCCAGCAGCGTCAGGCAGGCAAGGATCGTCAGGCAGCGCGTCATGACCGGTTCCCCGATGCGGTATCACAATGCAGCAATCCCGCAACAATACGGCAAAAACCCCGCGCTATCCATCGTAACGCAAGAAAAGACCGGCGAGCCGGCATTGCCGGGCGCAAATCGCCTCGCACATCCGGCGTATAGGTTGTATAAGAATATTTATATGCACTCATTGAGAGAGCTGCGATGCGCCTTTCCGTCATCCAGGGACGCTTCCGGGCCGGCGCCTTGCCGGGTTCGGTGATCCAGCGCCATGGCGGCGGCGAGGCCTTTCAGGTGCCCGCCGCGATGGCGGCCCGGCTGGGCATGCCAACGGGCGGCCAGCCGCTGCCGCCGACGATCCAGCGCCATATGGAGGGCGTGCTGGGCGTGCCGTTGGGCGATGTGCGGGTGCGCGTCGGGCCGGAGGCCTCCGCACTGGGCGCGGTCGCCTTCACCATGGGCTCCACCATCCATTTCGCGCCCGGGCGCTACGATCCCGGCAGCCGGCAGGGGCTGCAACTGCTGGGCCACGAACTCGCCCATGTCGTGCAGCAGCGCCAGGGAAGGGTCGCCAACCCGTTCGGCAGCGGCATCGCGGTGGTCAGCGACCGCGCGCTGGAGGCGCAGGCCGACGCCATCGGCATCAAGGCGGCGATGGCAGCGGGCGCGGCCCCATCCATGCAGATGAAGCGGCAGATGCAGGCCGGGCCGATGCCGTTGCGGCCGGGTACTGCGGGTGGCGGGCAGGTCGCGCAGCCCTTCCTCGGCCTTGGCACGCTCGCGGGATATGCCAGTTCGGCAGTCGGGTATGTGGGATCAGCAGTCGCGGCACACCCCTATGTGGCTTTGATGGGTTTAGGCGCGGCAGCGCTCAGCTACTATTTCCTAAAGGGCGACACACCGGGCATGCAGCACAATTTGCGCATTGCCCGGCGTGGTCAGCGGCGGCCCAACAACATGCTGCAGGTTCCACCACAATACAGCATCACTCTGAACGCCTATAAGCATGGTCGCCTTGATGTCGGGCATGCTTTTATTACCATCCAAATGGATGGCTACATAACAATGGCGATGGGCTTGTCGCCGCGTGATTTACCGACCCACGACCTTTCCGGAACTCTGCAGTATCTGCTTGACACTTTTCGGGGGCAGCCTGGTCGAATCTATATGGAATTTGACAGTCTTCGTGATCCGAACCTGAAGCGCAGAACATGGAACATCACGGAAGACCAAGCCATAAAGGCAATGCGCAAAATGAACGAAGATCGCAGATTGAATTTGGATACTTCGCTCAATATGCAAGACGATTTCGGCTGGGGTGGGGGGCCTTCCTACAATGCGTTTTCTAACTGTGCCTCCTGGGCGTTGGACGTCTTGGCAGTAGCTGGAATATCAACTTGGGGTTTACGCGGTCTGATTGATCGGCCTGGCGCCTTCTACAACGCCATCTGATCCCCCGCTCCGTCCGTCACCCCCGCATTTATTGCGGGGGTCCAGGGTGCCACCCATGCTGGCGCAGCCGGAGCGGGCCGAAGCCTGGATTCCCGCAACAAGTGCGGGAATGACAATTGGAGGGGTGGCACAGCCGGCGTGCTCACGCGCACGCCCTCTGACCTGTTCCCCCGGTTGACAAGCCGATAGGGCGGGCGCACGATCCCATCGAAATTCGCCAACCGCCTATCGCAATCCGATAAAACCAGAGAGACATCATGGCCGAAGCCGACCGTATCCAGCCGATCAGCCTGGAGATGATCCGCACGCTGATCGGCATGCCCACCGTCAGCCGCGACAGCAATCTCGAGCTCATCGCCTATGTGCAGGACTATCTGAAGGGCTTCGGCGTCGAGTCCACGCTGGTTCATGACGAGACCGGCAAGAAGGCCAATCTCTACGCCACCATCGGCCCGAAGGACAAAGGCGGCATCTGCCTGTCCGGCCATACCGACGTGGTGCCGATCGACGGGCAGGACTGGCATACCGACCCGTTCCAGGTGGTGGAGAAGGACGGGCTGCTCTATGGTCGCGGCACCAGCGACATGAAGAGCTTCATCGCCATCGCGCTGGCTTTCGTGCCGGAATTCCTGGCAAAGCCGCTGAAGACGCCGATCCATTTCGCCTTCTCCTATGATGAGGAGGTCGGCTGCATCGGCGTGCGCCGCCTGCTCGACATTCTGGAAAAGCAGCCGGTGAAGCCGGCGGCCTGCATCGTCGGCGAGCCGACCTCGATGAAGCCGGTTGTCGCGCACAAGGGCAAGAAGAGCACGCGCTGCCATGTGCACGGGCTGGAATGCCATTCCTCGCTGGCGCCGACCGGCGTGAACGCGGTGGAATTTGCCGCCGAGATCGTCACCTATCTGCGCGGCATGGCGAAGCGCAAGCGGAATGAGGGCCCGTTCGACCCCGGCTTCGACCCGCCGCACACCACCGTCCATACCGGCCTGATGCATGGCGGCACGGCGCTGAACATCGTTCCGAAGGACTGCTATTTCGATTTCGAGTTCCGCCACCTGCCGGAGGATGACCCCGAGGAACTGCTGGGCGAGGTGCGGGATTTCGTGGAGACCAGGCTGTTGCCGGAGATGCACGCCATCGACCCGGCGACCGGCGTGCGCTTCGAGCAGATCTCGCAGATTCCCGGCCTCGACATGAAGGATGACGACCCGCTGACCCAGCTGGTCATGGCGCTCAGCGGCGCCAACTCCACCGGCAAGGTCGCTTTCGGCACCGAGGCCGGCCTGTTCCAGCAGACCGGCATCCCGACCATCGTGTGCGGCCCCGGCGACATCGCCCAGGCGCACAAGCCCAACGAGTTCATCGCCCTCAGCCAGGTTGCCAAGGGCGAGGCCTTCATGCGCCGCCTGCTGGACAAGGTTCGGGCGTAAGGCTGAGCTGGCTGCCCTAAGCGGATTTCATATTCCGTCATTCCCGCACTTGTTGCGGGAATCCAGCCCTCCGCTCGCTTCGGCCTCGCCTGAGCAGGCTGAACCCTGGCCCCCCGCAATAAATGGGGGGGTGACGAGGAGGAAAAACCTCAGTTCGACAGTTCGCGCGAGCGCTGCGTGGCGGCTTCGACGGTCTTTTCCATCAGCTGCGTCAGGCCGGACTTCTCGTCCATCAGCACCTGCAGGCCGGCATAGGTGGTGCCGTTCGGGCTGGTGACGTTCTGGCGCAGCACTGCCGCATCCTCGCCGGTCTGGCGCATCAGTTCGCCGGCGCCGGCGACGGTGGCGCGGGCCAGCTGCATGGCGATGTCCGCCGGCAGACCGACCTTCTCTCCGGCTGCCGCCATCGCCTCCACCATATGGAACACATAGGCCGGGCCGCTACCCGACAGGCCGGTGATGGAATCGATCAGCGCCTCGTCCTCGACCCACACCGCTTCGCCCACCGCGCGCAGCAGACGGTCGGCGAGATCGCGCTCGGCCTTGCCGACATTCGCGTTGGCGGTGCAGCCGGTGATGCCGCGCCCGATGGCAGCCGGCGTGTTCGGGATGGTGCGCACGATGGCGGCCTTGTCGCCCAGATGCTGCTCGAAATAGGCAATGGTCTTGCCCGCCGCGACCGACAGGAAACAGGTGCCGGGCTTCGCGAAGCGGCGATAGGCGCCGATCACGTCGCTCATCACCTGCGGCTTCACCGCCAGCACGATCATCTCCGGATGCAGGTCGGAGGGCAGCGCGTCGGCTGTGGCGACGACCGTGATGCCGGGCTTGCTGCCCAGCCCGTAAGGCAGGCTGCCCGACGGCTCCACCACATAGACACCGGCATCGGCGGTACCCTGCGCCAGCCAGCCTTCCAGCATGGCGCCGCCCATCTTCCCGCAGCCCACCAGCAGCAATGGCCGTTCCATCTTGCATCCCTCCCCGTCCAAAAGCATGAGCGGGCGTTATACGCGATGGTTTTCACGCAGCAAACCGGGGAAAGACAGAATTGCCCGGCGCGCGATTGCCGCCGCACCGTTCCGGCGATAGCCTGCCTGCCATGAAACGCTCCCTTCAGGGAGCGACCCCCAAACAGGAGAGGGACATCATGACGATGAACCGACAGATCACCCTGGCCTCCCGGCCGGTCGGCGCGCCGACGCCCGAGAATTTCAAGCTGGTGGAAACCGCCGTGCCGACGCCGGAGCGCGGTCAGGTGCTGGTGAAAGCCCTTTACCTCTCGCTCGATCCCTATATGCGCGGTCGGATGAGCGACGCGAAATCCTATGCCCCCAGCGTAAAGATCGGCGAGGTGATGACCGGCGGCGCGGTCGGCCGCGTCGTCGATTCCCGTCACCCCGGCTTCAAGGAAGGCGACATCGTCGAGGGCCGCATCGGCTGGCAGGATTACGGCCTGGTCGAGGGTGGCATGCTGCGCAAGGTCGATCCCGATGTCGCCCCCATCTCCACCGCGCTGGGCGTGCTGGGCATGCCGGGCCTGACCGCCTATTTCGGCCTGTTCGAGATCGGCAAGCCGCGCCCCGGCGAGACGCTGGTGGTCTCCGCCGCCTCGGGCGCTGTCGGCGCGGTGGTCTGCCAGCTGGGCAAGATGGCCGGTGCGCGGGTCGTCGGCATCGCCGGCGGGCCGGACAAATGCGCCTATGTGAAGGATGAGCTGGGGGTCGATGCGGTCATCGACTACAAGGCCGAGAAGGATTTGGCGAAGGCGCTGGCCGCCGCCTGCCCGGATGGCATCGATGTCTATTTCGACAATGTCGGCGGCCCGGTGACCGATGCCATCGCCAATCTGTTCAACCTGCGCGCCCGGATGATCGTCTGTGGCCTGATCTCGCACTACAACATGCCCGACGGCTATGTCGGCCCGTCCATCCTGCGCTCGGTGCTGACCAACCGCGTGCTGATCCAGGGCATGATCGTGTTCGACTGGCACGAGCGCTGGCCGGCGGGCATCGCCCAGCTCGGCAAGTTCGTGAAGGCCGGCAAGCTGAAATACAAGGAGGACGTGACCGAGGGGCTGGAGAACGCCCCGGCGACCTTCATCGGCATGCTGGAGGGCCGGAATTTCGGCAAGACGATCATCAAGATCGCCGAATGAGCCTTCTGGAGGAGCGGACGGCGCAGCTGGCCGAGGATTTGGCCGCGCTGTCCGCCCGCGATCCGGATATCGCGGCGGCACTGCGGGAGATCGGCGCGCCCGATCCCCGCATCGTCGAGCCGGGATTCGAAACGCTGCTGGGCATCATCCTGGAACAGCAGGTCTCCGTCGCCTCGGGCAAGGCGATTCGCCGCAAGCTGGAGGACGCGCTGGGCAGCGTCACCGCGGAAACCGTTGGCGCCGCCGAGGATGCGGTGCTGGTCGGCTGCGGCTTCAGCCGGCCAAAGCTGCGCTATGCCCGCATCCTGGCAGCGGAGGTGGCGGAAGGCCGGCTCGACCTCGCCGGGCTGGCGGCGTTGCCGGACGAGGACGCGATGGCACGGCTGACGGCGATCACCGGCATTGGCCGCTGGACGGCGGAAATCTACCTGATGTTCGCGCTTGGGCGGCGCGACATCTGGCCGGCGCCGGACCTTGCATTGCAGGTTGCGGCACAGCATCTGAAGGGCCTGCCGGCACGGCCCGATGTCCGCGCGATGGACGACATCGCCCGGGAATGGCGGCCGTTCCGCAGTGGCGCAGCGCTGTTGCTGTGGCGGTTTTACCGGCATGTCCGCAACCGCCCTTCGACGGATGCCGTCTAGATTCTGGAGGGCGCGTTAAAAACTGACGAAATCTGACAAAGCCATGGCGCTATTTTTATCGATTCGTTAGTATTTTTAAGCCAGTATGTATTTATTGAAAAAATGCATGGCTGGGATATCGGTGCAGAGATGCCCGCCCGAATGACAAGGAACACGGCTATCCTATGGTCAACCGTTCGCCCGCGGTTGTGACGCTGCCCGAGACGGGCGATCTGCTGCACATTGTGCTGGATGGCCTTGATGAAGGCGTCGCCTATTTCGATGCCGCCAATAACCTTTTGGTGGCCAACAGGCAGTATCGCGCCTTTTATCCGCATCTGGAATCGCTCTGCAATCCCGGCACGCCCTATCACGACATCCTGGCCGCCGATGCCGCCGAACGGCTGGAACATGGCCTGATCGACGATGCCGACTCCTGGGTCCGGCAACGCCTGCTGGCAGCAAAGGAAGGCCGTCACCTGTTCCTGCAGCGCCAGGGCGATGGCCGCTGGCTGCGCATCAGCGAACGGCGCACCGAGGATGGCGGCCTGATCAGCATGCAGACCGATGTGACCGACCAGCGCCACCGCGAGGACGAGCTGGAACGCTATGCCGGCATGCTGCAGAACACGCTGGAGAATATCAGCCAGGGTATCGTCGCCTATGACGACGAGATGCGCATGACCTTCTGGAACGAGCGCTATGCCCAGCTGGTGGATTTGCCGCCGCAGTTCCGCATGGTCGGCACGCCGCTGATCGACCAGCTGCGCTATGTTGCCCAGCGCGGCGATTACGGGCCGGGCGATCCGGAAGAGCTGGCGATGGCGACCTTCCGCCAGTCCACCAAGCGCAACGGCAATGTGTACGAGCGGACCACACCGCGCGGCCAGACCCTGGAAATCCGCACCACCCCCATCCCGGGCGGCGGCATCGTGGCGACCTTCACCGAGATCACCGAGCGCAAGGCGAGCGAGGAAGCCCTGCGGCGCAGCGAGGAGCGCTACGCGCTGGCGGCGGCGGGTGCCAATGACGGGCTGTGGGACTGGGATCTGAAGGAAAACCGCATCTTCTTCTCGCGGCGCTGGAAGGAGATGCTGGGCTATAACGACCAGGAGATCGGCGACGCGCCGGAGGAATGGTTCAGCCGCATCCATCCCAGCGACGTGCAGCAGGTGACGGCGCAGCTGGACGCCCATCTGGCCGGTGCCAGCAGCCATTTCGAGAGCGAGCACCGCATGCTGCACGCCGATGGCCGCTATCACTGGATGCTGATTCGCGGTCAGGCGGTGCGCGACATGGCGGAGAAGACCCAGCGTATCGCCGGCTCGCAGACCGACATCACCTCGCGCAAGATCGCCGAGGAACGGGTGCAGCATGACGCGCTGCACGACACGCTGACCGGCCTGCCGAACCGTACCCTGCTGACCGACCGGCTGCGCCAGGCGCTGGCGCGCAGCCGCCGGTCCGGCCAGGACATGCGGTTTGCCGTGCTGCTGATCGACCTCGACCGCTTCAAGGTGGTGAACGAGAGCATGGGCCATCTGCGCGGCGACGAGCTGCTGGTCTCGCTCGCCCTGCGGCTGGGCGAGAAGGTCCGCGCCGGCGACACGCTGGCCCGGCTGGGCGGCGACGAGTTCGCCATCCTGCTGGAGGATGTGACCAGCCCGGACGAGGCGCTGGCCTTCGCACGCGACGTGCTGGACACGGTCAGCCAGCCCTTCCAGCTGGACGGTAAGGAGATCGTCAGCACCGCCTCCATCGGCGTGGCGATGTGGGACCCGTCCTACGGCAAGGCCGAGGACATCTTGCGCGACGCCGACCTTGCCATGTACAGCGCGAAGAGCGACGGCAAGGCGCAGGTCGCCCTGTTCCACGCCAACATGCACAAGCGCGCGGTCGCCATGCTGGACCTGGAGAACGATCTGCGCCGGGCGCTGGACCGCGACGAGATGCTGCTGCACTACCAGCCCATCATATCGCTGGATTCGGGCAAGATCGTCGGGGTCGAGGCGCTGGTGCGCTGGCACCATACCGACCGCGGCGTGCTGTCGCCGCTGGACTTCATCCCACTGGCCGAGGAAACCGGCCTGATCGTGCCGATCGGCGAATGGGTGCTGCGCCGCGCCTGCGAGCAGATGGCGCACTGGCACCGGGAATTCCCGGACCGCCCGCCGCTGCAGGTGAATGTGAACCTGTCCAGCCGCCAGTTCGCCAAGACCGACCTGGTGGACAGCGTGACCCAGGTGCTGGCGGAAACCGCGCTCGACCCGGCGCGCCTCAAGCTGGAGATCACCGAAAGCGCGCTGATGGAGAATGCGCAGCGTTCGGCCCATATCCTCGAACAGTTCAAGCGGCGGGATATCCAGCTGTCGATCGACGATTTCGGCATCGGCTATTCGTCGCTCGCCTATCTGCGCACCTTCCCCATCGATACGATCAAGATCGACAAGTCCTTCATCATTGACATGGTGACCAACCGGGACAATCTGGAGATCGTACGGACCATCGCGGCGCTGGCGCAGAACCTGAACCTCGACGTGATCGCCGAGGGGGTGGAGGCGCCCGACCAGCTGGCCCAGCTGCGCGCGCTCGGCATCGAATATGCGCAGGGCTATCTGTTCTCGCGGCCGCTGGACACCGCCGCCATCACCGCGTTGCTGCGCCAGAATCCCGCCTGGTAGCCGGAACCGGCCTGAGGCGGGCATGAAGGGAAGCGAGATGAAACGGCCTGTCGGCCTTGCTCTTGGTGCGATCGCCCTGGTCTTCCTGCTGGCTGTGCCGGCGGGCGTCCAGGCGCAACAGATTCCGCCGGGCCAGTCGGAGGTCCAGCAGGATATCGACAAGCGCACCAAGCGGGTGACCCTGCCGGGTGAGCGCGAGCATGCGCGCTGCTATTCCAACATCCTGATCGATGCCTTCCGGCGCTATGGCGTGTTCGGAACCATCGACACCATGCCGGCAGAGCTGATCAATGTGATGCCGGCCGGCATCAATGCGGTGCTGTATTACTGCAACGGGAACTTCCCCGCCTGCGAGAAAGCCGCCAAAATCTATCGCGAGCGGCTGGGCATGGCGCCCGGCACCTGTAACTAAGCAGCTTCAGGCTTATCGCGGCCGGCAGACGATCTGCTGGTTGCCATCGACGATGGCCAGCGTGCCGCCGACCTGCACATTGCTCCAGCAATTGTCGCCCTGCTTGCGGCTCTTCGCCTCGACCTGCACGGTCTGGTACTGGCTCGGCACCTCGAACTGCTGGCTACGGCCAACCGAAATGCGCGTGAAATCGCGCTGCCACAGCTTCATGCGGACCTGAACCTCGGTCGAAGATTCATTATTCACCGTCACCATCCGCTTTTCGCTGGCCGTGGCATCCCCTGCCGGCACGGCAAGGAAAATGGCCGCCGCGGCAATTGCCGTCAGGCGCAAGGAAACTTTCCGAAAGCCGCTCTGCATGGCGACGCTCTCCCCATCACGTCCAAAGAGACATTAAATCCTGCGTGCGGGAATAATTGCGCAAATCCTTGCTCACGCCAAGTGAAGATGGTTAAGCAGCCCGCTGGCTTTCTCCATATCTTCCGGCGTATTGGCATTGAAGAAAGGATCGATATTGTCATCAATGCCGAACTCGACGCGGGCCACCCGATAGTTCGCCGTCCAGGCATCGACCTTGCGGATGCCGCGCACCACCACCGCATCGCGCAGATCGTCCAGCAGCCGGACCGGCCACAGGCCGAACACCGGATGCGCCCGCCCGCCCGAGGCGGCGCAGGCCATGTCCGCCTTGCCGCCGGCAACCGCATCCAGCATGCGCGGCACCAGATCGGTGGGCAGGAACGGCGTATCGGCGGCGAAGCTGGCCACCCACTGGGCCTGCGGCGCATTGCGCGCCGCCCAGTCCAGCCCGGTCAGCACGCCAGCCAGCGGCCCGGCGAAGCCATCCACGATATCCGGCACCACCGGCAGGCCATAGGCAGCGAAGCGCGCCGGGTCCCCATTGGCGTTCAGCACCGCGCGGGACACTTGCGGGCGGACCCTGTCCAGCACATGCGCCAGCACGGTACGGTCGCCCAGCGGCAGCAGGCACTTGTCGCCGCCGCCCATGCGCCGCGACAGGCCGCCGGCCAGAACGAGCCCGACAACTGAGTCTTCAGCCCCGGTTTCAGGCGGCATCGTCTTCCACGCTCCCCTTGCGGCGCATACGCTTCGGCTCCTCCTCGACTGCGGACAGATCGGCATCGAAGATCAGCCGGTTCTCGCCGGACACCGCGACGAAGCGCTTGCCCTTGGCGCGGCCGATCAGCGTCAGCCCCGCCTGCCGGGCCAGCTGCACGCCCCAGGCGGTGAAGCCGGAGCGCGAGATCAGCACCGGGATTTCCATATGCACCGTCTTGATGACCATCTCGCTGGTCAGCCGCCCGGTGGTGTAGAACAGCTTGCCCTTGGGCTGGACGCCGTTCAGGAACATGTAGCCGGCGATCTTGTCCACCGCATTGTGGCGGCCGACATCCTCCATATAGACCAGCGGCCTGTCGCCCTCGCACAGCACGCAGCCATGGATGGCGCCAGCGGCGAGATAGAGGCTGGGCGTCATGTTGATCTTGCGCGACAGGGCGTAGATCCAGCTGGTGCGGATGGTGGCATCCGGGTCCAGTTCGATTTCCTCGAACCGCTCCATCAGGTCGCCGAATACGGTGCCCTGCGCGCAGCCGGAGGTCTGGGTGCGCCTTGTCAGCTTCTGCTCGTAATCGGTCTTGCGCGCGGTGCGCACCACCACCGTCTCGATATCCTCGTCATAATCGATGCCGGTGACCTCATCGTCGGCGCGCAGCATGTGCTGGTTCAGCAGATAGCCGACCGCCAGGTAATCCGGGTGGTCGCCGATGGTCATGGCGGTGACGATCTCCTGATTGTTCAGATAGATCGTCAGCGGCCGCTCCATCGGCACACGGATATCGACCTTGTTGCCCTCATGGTCGAGGCCGCTGACCGGCTCGGTCAGCCGGGGATCGTCGGGGTTCGGCTTGATGGCGAATTCCTGCATGCCCTGACTATGGGGCAGCACCCCGTTCCGGGCAAGGGAGGGGGCTTCTGAATGCCCGCTCAAAAGCTGTGGATGAAATTCCGGGCAAGGCACCCTATAGTCTAGGGTGGAATTGGTAGCACCAAGGCGTCCGGCCCGAACCGGCGCGCCGCGACAGTGAAAACGACACCTGAAACGAAGGACGGCCCGGCAAGGGCCGCCGGGAGTAAACCGCCAGATGCTCGACCCGTTCGGCCGTACCGTCTCTTATCTCCGGGTTTCCGTGACCGACCGTTGCGACCTGCGCTGCGTCTATTGCATGGCGGAGGACATGACCTTCCTGCCGAAGAAGGACGTGCTGTCGCTGGAGGAGCTGGATCGGCTGTGCAGCTCCTTCGTTGATCTGGGCGTGCGCAAGCTGCGCCTGACCGGCGGCGAGCCGCTGGTCCGCCGCAACATCATGAGCCTGATCCGCAATCTGGGCCGGCATCTGGACAGCGGCAAGCTGGACGAGCTGACGCTGACCACCAATGGCACCCAGCTCGGCAAATACGCGACCGAACTGTATGACGCGGGCGTGCGCCGGCTGAACGTCTCGCTGGATACGCTGGACCCGCAGAAATTCACCGCCATCACCCGCTGGGGCGATCTTGCCAAGGTGCTGGACGGCATCGCGGCGGCCAAGGCGGCCGGGCTGGAGATCAAGATCAACGCCGTGGCGCTGAAGGGCGTGAACGAGGACGAGCTGGCCGACATGCTGGCCTGGTGTGGCAGCCTCGGCTACGACATGACCATCATCGAGGTCATGCCGATGGGCGATATCGGCAATGAGGACCGGGTGGACCAGTACCTGCCGCTGTCGCTGGTGCGCCAGCAGCTGGCCCAGCGTTTCACCCTGACCGACATCGACTACAAGACCGGCGGCCCCGCGCGCTATGTCCGGGTCGAGGAGACCGGCCGCAAGCTGGGCTTCATCACGCCGCTGACGCATAATTTCTGCGAAAGCTGCAACCGCGTGCGGCTGACCTGCACCGGCACGCTGTATATGTGCCTGGGGCAGGAGGATGCCGCCGACCTGCGCGCGCCGCTCCGCGCCAGCGAGAGCGACGAGCCGCTGCGCGAGGCGATCCTGGAAGCCATCGGCCGCAAGCCCAAGGGCCATGATTTCATCATCGACCGCCGCAGCAGCAATGTCGCCGTACCGCGCCATATGAGCGTGACCGGCGGGTAATTCTCCCGAAACGGACCTTCATGCCGCTGGCGATCCGCACCCTCTCCCATCAGGATGGCAACCATCGCTGGGAGATGGCGTCGCGCGATCCCGACCCGCGGCTCGCCGCCTGTATTTCCGGCTATCAGGGCTATGCCGAGCTGGCAGCGCTGCCAATGCGGCGCATGGAGCTGCCCTTCGCCGGCCTGCCGATGATCGTCAGCCTGGGGCCGCGAATCGGCGTGAAGCTGCTGGACGAGGCGGCGGGCTGGACCGAATACCGCAGCTTCATCGCCGGGCTGCATGACCGGCCAGCACTGACCGAATATACCGGCGCGCAGGAAGGCGTGCAGGTGAACTTCACGCCGATCGGCGCCTGCCTGATCCTGGGCCGGCCGCTGGCCGAGCTGTTCAATGAGGTCGTGGCGCTGGAGGATATCTTCGGCGAGGCCGACGCCCGCCGGCTGGTCGCACAGCTGCAGGAGGCGCCCGGCTGGGCCGCGCGCTTCCAGATCATGGATGGGTTCCTGCTCGACCGCCTCGCCGCCGCCCCGTCCCTGCCATCGGAACTGACCTGGGCCTGGCGGATGCTGGAGCAGAGCGGCGGACAGTACGAGGTCGCCAGCCTCGCGGAGGAGATCGGCTGGAGCCGCAAGCACCTCTCCGTGCAGTTCCGCCAGCGGTTCGGCCTGCCGCCCAAGACCGTGGCGCGCATCCTGCGCTTCCACCGCACGGCGGCGCTGCTGGGCGAAGCCGCCAGTGAAGGCCGGGCCGATATAGCGCTGGCCGGCGGCTATTACGACCAGCCGCATTTCAATCGCGATTTCCGCCAGTTCGCCGGCTGCACGCCGGGCGACTATCTGGCCCGCCTGCTGCCCGAGGGCGGCGGCATTGCCGCTGTCGAGACCAGGTAACATCCGTCCAAGATCGCGCTCCTGAGTCCGGGCATCCTCCGCCGCGTCACGTTACGCAACGCCATCACGGAGGATCAGACCATGGCGCTTTCCCCGACCATCTTCCCCGTCTTCACCTATCGCGACGCCCCGGCGGCGCTGGACTGGCTGGCAAAGGCCTTCGGCTTTTCCCAGCATGTCGTCTATCCGAACGAGGAGGGCGACATCGCCCATGCCGAACTTAAGCATCAGGATGGCTTCCTGCTGATGGCGGCGCGGGCGAAGAAAGCCGACCCGGCCAACCCGTTCCCCTCCACGCCGATCAGCCTCTATGTCTATGTCGAGGATGTGGACGGCCATTTCGCCAGGGCCACAGCGGCCGGAGCGGAAGTCGTGAGGGCGCCGCACGACACGCATTACGGCTCGCGCGAATACTGGGTACGCGACCTGGAAGGCAATCTCTGGAGCTTCGGCAGCTATCACCCGGTGGTCGGCGTGCCGGCCGGCTATGCGGGCTAGGCTGCCCTGACGCCCCTCTTTACGCCCCTGGGCGGGCGCTTGTCCTCCAGCCCCTGGAACTCGATGAATTTGCTCATCCAGCTCCAGACATGGTCACCATAGGCGAAGGGCTCGAAGGCGGGCGCCCCCGCGACGGGTAGCGGGCGGATCACCGCATCGACGGCGGGTTCGTAGAAGAAGGGGACGGAGACGCGCTCCCGGTTCGGGCTGGCGACGCGGTGCTCCGTCGCCTTCACCCTGCCGCCGGTCCAGCGTTCCAGAAGCTGGCCGAAATTCACCGCCAGCCCGTCCTCGCGCGCCGGCACATCCAGCCAGTCTCCGTTTCTGGCCCCATTGCGCGCACGCGCATGCAGCCCGCCCAGCGCATCCTGGTTCAGCAGGGTGACGAAGCCGGAATCGCAATGCGCGGTGCCGACGATATAGCGCTTCTCCTGTCCCTCCAGCACCAGCTCCGGCGCCAGTGCCGCCAGCGCCTCGGGCGAGCGCGCCGGATAGCGGATGATGCGCAGGGTGGAAACGCCATCGCGAAACGGCGCCTCGAAGAAATCCTCATCGAGGCCAAGGCCGCGCGCGATGGCGCGCATCAGCGCCGCCCCGACGCCGGCCATCGCCCGGTGATAGGCAGCGGCCTCGGCCCGCCAGCCGGGCAGATCGCGCTCGTCCGGCAGCGGTGATGCCTCGCGCAGCGGATCGTCCGGAGCGATGGCCGTTGGGTCGGCGATGTCCGGCCCCAGATCGATGCCTTCCTTGTAGGTCGGGTCGCCTTCCTTCAGCGGGAAATAGCCGCGATAGACATTGGCATTGCCGGGCGCGTATTTCTGCCGCGCAAGGCGCATCCGGGCATCCCGGTCCAGCGTGAAGAAGCGCATCATGCTTGCCCGCGCCTCCTCCCCCAGCGGCACCCCTTCGGGCAGGCCGGTCACCGTCATGAAGCCGTGCACCGTCGCCGCCTCGATGATAGCGGCATCCGCCCTGTCGCGGGCCGGGCTGGCAGGACCGAAGATCGGTGCGATATCGATGACCGGGATCATGCGGGCTTCCCCTCCGTGCTGCGCATCCACCCCCGCCACCTAGGAAGCCCGCCTTGAAATCGCAAGCAAAAGCGGCGGCGACAGCCTGTTTTCATCGGTATATCCTGTCGCCCTACCGTGACCCGGAAGAACCGCAATGCCGAACGACCTGCCGAAGCCCAACCCCGATCTGCCGTCCAGCGGACTGGCCGCGCGCAAGCTGTGCTTCGTCGCCGCCGAGGGGGCGGAGGCGCAGACCGCCCTGCGCGCGCTGACCGACCGCTATGGCCAGCAGCCGGCGGAGCAGGCCGATATCGTCGTGGCGCTGGGCGGCGATGGCTTCATGCTGGAAACCCTGCACCGCTTCCGCGACCGCGGCATTCCGATCTACGGCATGAACCGGGGCAGCGTCGGCTTCCTGATGAACGAATATGCCGAGGAGGATCTGGCCGACCGCATCGCCCGCGCGCAGGAAGTGACACTGCATCCGCTGCGCATGAGTGCCGCCACCGCCGATGGCCAGGTGCATGAGGCGCTGGCGATCAACGAGGTCTCGCTGCTGCGCCAGACCCGGCAGGCGGCGAAGATCAGGGTCGATGTCGATGGCGTCACCCGCGTGGCCGAGCTGATGTGCGACGGCGTGCTGCTGGCCACCCCGGCGGGCAGCACCGCCTATAACCTGTCGGCGCACGGGCCGATCATCCCGATCGGCGCCAACCTGCTGGCGCTGACGCCGATCAGTGCCTTCCGGCCCCGACGCTGGCGCGGCGCGCTGCTGCCGCAGGGCGCCACTGTTACCTTCACCGTGCTGGAGGCCGACAAGCGGCCGGTCAGCGCGGTGGCCGACCATACTGAGGTGCGCCGGGTGGTGCATGTCACCGTCCGCGAGGACCGCTCGGTCGGCGTGCGGCTGCTGTTCGACCCGGAGCATAATCTGGAAGAACGCATCCTGAAGGAACAGTTCGAACCCTGAGCGGAGGCGCCGTCATGCTGGGCCATCTCTCCTTCGGCGTCACCGACCTCGACCGCGCCATCACCTTCTACGATCCGGTGCTGGCGGCGCTCGGCCATGTGCGGCTGTGGCAGAATGAGCGCGGTGCGGGCTATGGCCCGCCCGGCGACAATGACCGGCTGGCGCTGTTCCTGCGGCCCGGCGCGCATCCGCCCGGCGAGGGCTTCCACCTGGCCTTCAGGGCGGAGAGCCGCGATGCGGTGGACGCCTTCCACAAGGCGGCCCTGGCGCATGGCGGCACCGACCTTGGCGCGCCCGGCCTGCGCCCGCACTACAGTCCGACCTACTACGCCGCCTTCGTCACCGACCCCGAGGGCTGGAAGCTGGAAGCGGTGTTTCAGTAACGCTACAATCAAAAGATAAACAACACTTTGAAATAACACTTATAAGTTGTATTCTGCTGTTCTGCATAGCAGCGAGGAGGTCGCCATGCGGGGTAACGTAAGGCTGGGATATATTCCAGGAATGGCGCCTCGCGCCGATGCCCCCGCACTCTTAAGCCGCAATGGCTTCCCTTCTACCATCCTGCAGCGCCAAGCGATCCGGTCCGGCGGAACGGTTGTGCAGCGCAAAGTGATTGTGAATGGCGGCACCTTGTGGAGCTACGCGAACGCCTGGCGGCAGGTACAGGCGGATATTCCCCGTGAGTATCATGCAGCTGCCTATTCACTGCTCCGCAGCTGGGTGCTCAAGCCTGGCGAAATCTCGGTCTGGGGTTTGGGACGGGTCTGGAGCGGCACGGAGCATACCTATGCAGACTATAACGAACTTGCACGGGCGCTGGTCGGCGAGGTGCGTGCGGCCGGAAATCTGCAGCGCGAAACCCGTGTCGCAAGCCGCCTGTACAACAGCAATTGGGTGATACAGCGGCTGCAAAGCCTAATGGGCAAGATTTACAATCACTTCCGGGGCCGGGATCAAAACTGGTGGAGCGCGGTACAGGGCAACTGGCGCGGCGCCTGGGGCTATTGGGGGCCGACAAGTTTGGTCGGCGGCGTTCTGGCGACCCTCCAGCGCCCCTATAATGACATCAAGAATAACTTCGCAGCCATTCGGATGGTTTCCCTGCAAGTTTTCCGAGCTGCACGAGGCATGCAGGTCAACCAACGAAGAGGGGGCCGCGATGGCGGTTACCAGCAGATCGTAGCGCCGCGCATTGATGCCATGCGAAGAAATGCGCAAAGCCCGCGCGAGGACTGGTTCTGGACCCGCGAAGCGCGCGAGGCGGGCGTGCCACTGGGAGCCGGCCCGTCCACGACCCTGAATCATATGTTCTCACTCGCCCAGACAGTCGGCGCCACCGCCGACGAGATCAGGGCGTTGGGGTTGGCCGGCTTCGTTTTCTTCAACCAGAATTATTCCTGGCTAGCCGCCGATCCGCACCGCCTGCACGAGATATTCGATATCGCCCGGCAATACGGAATCGACTACGACGTCTCACAATATGGCGACTTCCTGACAGACATCGAACGCCGCTACGCCTAACACTCCCTGCGCCATCCCGCCGCTTGCGCTGCATCTGCTTGCGCTGGGATGCGGCATCCGGCATGCTCGCGCCCCTCATTATTACCGGATAAGACTGGACGGATCATGACCAAGGAGCGGGTCTATCTCTACGACTCCACGCTCCGCGATGGCGGACAGACGCAAGGCGTGGATTTCTCCGTGCCGGACAAGATTGCGATTGCCCGCGCGCTTGACCGTCTGGGCATCGATTATGTCGAGGGCGGCTGGCCCGGCGCCAACCCGACCGACGACGCCTTCTTCGCCGCGCCGCCGAAGCTTTCCCGCGCGCGCCTGTCCGCCTTCGGCATGACCCGCCGGCCCGGCCGCTCGGCAGCCAACGATCCCGGCCTGATGGCAGTGCTGAACAGCGGCGCCAAGTCGGTCTGCCTGGTCGGCAAGACCTGGGACTTCCACGTCACCACGGCGCTGAGCTGCACGCTGGAGGAAAATCTGGAGATGATCGCCGACAGCCTGAAGCTGGCGGCGGAGCGTACCGAGGAAGTCATGTTCGACTGCGAGCATTTCTTCGATGGCTACAAGGCGAACCCGGAGTTCGCGCTGGCCTGCGCCAAGACGGCCTATGAGGCCGGGGCGCGCTGGATCGTGCTGTGCGATACCAATGGTGGCACCCTGCCGCACGAGATCGAGGCCATCGTCGCCGAGGTGGCGAAGCATGTGCCGGGCGACCGGCTGGGCATCCACTGCCATAACGACACCGAGAATGCGGTGGCCAACAGCCTGGCCGCCGTGCGTGCCGGCGCGCGGCAGGTGCAGGGCACGCTGAATGGGCTGGGAGAGCGCTGCGGCAACGCCAATCTGGTCTCGCTGATCCCCAGCCTGACGGTGAAGATGGGCTTCGATGTCGGCATTGGCGAGGACGGGCTGAAGCACCTGCGCGAGGTCTCGCGCATGCTGGACGAGCGGCTGAACCGCCAGCCCAACCGGCAGCAGCCCTATGTCGGCGAATCGGCCTTCGCGCACAAGGGCGGGCTGCATGTCTCGGCCATCGAGAAGGACCCGCGCTCCTACGAGCATATCGACCCGTCACTGGTCGGCAATGCCCGCCATGTCGTGGTGTCGGATCAGGCCGGCCGCTCCAACATCCTGGCGCGCTTCCGCGAGATCGGCTTCGAGGTCGATCCCAAGGACCCGAAGGTGAACCGGCTGGTCGAGATCGTGAAGGAGCGCGAGTTCGAGGGCTATGCCTATGACGGCGCGGAAGCCAGCTTCGAGCTGCTGGCCCGGCGCACGCTGGAGCATGTGCCGGACTTCTTCGACCTTCAGCGCTTCCGCGTGATGGATGAGCGCCGCTTCAACGCGCGCGGCAAGCTGGTGACGGAGGCGGAGGCGACCGTGTCCGTGCTGATCGGCAATGAGACGCGGCATGAGGTGGCGCTGGGCAACGGCCCGGTGAACGCCTTCGACAATGCGCTGCGCAAGGCGCTGGTGACGGCCTATCCGGGCCTGGAGAGGCTGCAGCTGGTGGACTACAAGGTCCGCATCCTGACGCCGAACGACGGCACCCGCGCAATCACCCGCGTGATGATCGAATCGGAGGATGAGGACGGCACGCGCTGGACCACGGTCGGCGTCTCGCCGAACATCCTCGACGCCTCGGTCGATGCGCTGTCCGACAGCATCACCTACAAGCTGATGCGCGACGGCATCCGCCCGGCGGCGTGAGAACCCAATATAATCGTCATGGTCGGACTTGATCTATGGCGATTGCAAATTCTCTTCGTCATTGCCGGGCTTGACCCGGCAATCCAGAGCCACAAACACGAACGCCTCAGGCAAAGCACCGCCCCTGGATCCTCGGGTCAAGCCCGAGGATGACGATGGAGAAAACTTCGGAGCATCGCCATCCCATGACAACCGCCTCTCCCGCCCCTGGTCCCATCGTCATCCTGGTGCGCCCGCAGCTGGGCGAGAATATCGGCATGGCCGCGCGCGCCATGCTGAATGGCGGGCTGACCGAGATGCGCCTCGTGCGCCCCCGCGACGGCTGGCCGAACGAGGCCGCCTGGGCCGCCGCCTCCGGCGCCGACCGGGTGCTCGACGAGGCGAAGCTCTATGCCACCGTCGCCGATGCCATCGCCGATCTGAACCATGTCTATGCCACCACGGCACGCAGCCGGGCGCAGGCCAAGCCCATCGTCACCGCCCGTCAGGCCGGCGCCGAGCTGCGCGACCTTATCGCGGATACCCGGCGCTGCGGCGTGTTGTTCGGGCCGGAGCGCGCGGGCCTGGAAAATGACGAGGTCGCCGCCGCCGACACCGTGCTGACGGTGCCGCTGAACCCCGACTTCACCTCGCTGAACCTGGCGCAGGCGGTCTTGCTGCTGGCCTATGAATGGTATCAGGCCGGCGACCAGACGCCGGGCCGCTATCTGGCCGGTGGCGCCGATGTGCCCGCACCGAAGGCGGAGTTCGAGAATTTCATGGACCGGCTGGTCGCCCATCTGGAGCGCGGCGGCTTCATGACCGAGCCGCAGCTGCGCCACACGGTGACGCGCAATCTGCGCAACCTGTTCCAGCGCGCCGCGCCGACAGAGCAGGAACTGCGCACGCTGCATGGCGCCGTGAAGGCGCTGACCAAGGCGGACCCGCTGGAGTAGGGGGTATCCAAGAAATACCCTCTCCCGCGAGGGGAGAGGGTAATATCTCCCCGGACATGCCCTTCGAGACGCCTGCTGCGCAGGCTCCTCAGGGCGAGGTCATGGTTGGATTACCGGCGGTAACCAAAGGTTCCTTATACGCGGACCGTGCTCCCTGGTGACCTCATGCTGAGGAGCGCCGGGACGGCGCGTCTCGAAGCATAGGGCGGCGCGATGAAACCCTGCCCCCTACCGTCCCGCACGCAGGGCCGCCGTGGCGGCCTCGTCCACCGCACCATCAGCGGCCAGCGCCACGGCGAAGCGGCGCTCCGCCTCGGCGGGGGTGTAATAGCCGCGCTGCACGTCATGGGCGACATCGGCGGGATCGCGCTGCATCGGGTCGCCATAGCCGCCACCGCCCGGCGTCGTCACCTCGACGCTGTCGCCTTCCGCGATGCGGATATCCTGATCCTTGCTGAGATGCGGCGGATCATAGACACGGCCATCGGCATAGCGGATGCGCACGGCGTTGCGCCCGCCTTCCTCGCCGCCGCGCGCGCCGTTCGGGCCGGTGCGGCCATGATCCATGACGAAGCTGGCCCGCGCCTGCCCGCGCGCGATGCGGACCTTGTAGTTCACGCCGAAGCCGCCGCGATGCGTCCCCGCCCCGCCGGAGCCCTCGGCCAGCGAATATTCCTCGAACAGGATGGGGTAACGCTGCTCCACCACCTCCAGCGGCGTGGTCTTGGAGATGCCGATGGTCGAGCAGCCGTTCGACAGCCCGTCGATCTCAAGCGATCCGCCATAGCCGCCGCCGGAAATCAGGTAGAGCACGTAATTCTTGCCGGTCGCCGGATCGTGGCCGCCGAGCGCGAAATTGCCGCTGGTGCCGGCCGGCGCGCCGAACAGCCGGTCGGGGATCGCCTGCGCGATGGCGTCGAACACCGCTTCCGCAATGCGCTGCGAGACCTCCGCCGCGCAGCCGGAGACGGGCCGCGGGTATTTCGCATAGAGGAAGGTGCCATCCGGGTCGGCGATGTGCAGCGGCGCGAAGGTGCCGGCATTGATCGGCACATCGGGGAAGATGTGCTTCATGGCCAGATAGATCGAGGATTTGGTGGTCGCCAGCACGCTGTTCATCGGCCCCTGGCAGGGCGGGGAGGAACCCGCCATGTCAAAATGCAGGTCGGTGCCTTCCTTGCGCACCTTCATGGCGATCTTCAGCGGCTCGTCCACGACCCCGTCGCTATCGACATAGGCCGTGCCTTCATAGGTGCCGTCCGGGATGGTGGCGATCTTGGCGCGCATCTGCTGCTCGGCGCGGGATTTCAGCTCGACGATGGCGGCGTCCACCGTGTCCGCCCCATAGCGGTCGAGCAGCGCGCTCAAGCGCCGGTCGCCCACCGCCAAGGCAGCGGCCTGCGCCTTCACATCGCCGATGCGCTGGTCAGCGATACGGATGTTGGAGAAGATGATGGAGAGGATTTCCTCGTCGATCTCGCCCTGCTTGAAGAGCTTCACCGGCGGCAGGCGCAGCCCCTCCTGCTCCACCTCGGTTGCCTTGGCGGAAAAGCCGCCCGGCACCATGCCGCCGAAATCCGGCCAGTGCCCGGTATTGGCCAGCCACGCCCAGAGCTGCCCTTTGTAGAAGAAGGGGCGCACGAACTTCACATCCATCAGATGCGTGCCGCCCAGATAGGGGTCGTTCACGATATAGACGTCGCCCGGCTGCGGGTTGCGGGCGCGCTGGATGACGGCCTGGGTGGAGAACTGCATGGTGCCGACGAAGACCGGCAGGCCGGTATCGCCCTGCGCGATCAGCTCCCCGGTCTCCCGCCGATAAATGCCGTCGGAACGGTCCAGCGTTTCCGAGATCACCGGCGAGAAGGCGGCGCGCTGGAAGGCCAGGTCCATTTCGTTGCAAACCTGCTGCAGCCCGGCCTGGATGACGGTCAGCGTGACCGGGTCGAGAGCGCCGGCATCGGTTGCTGCGGTCGGTGTCGCGATTTGCGTGCTCATGCCTGTTGCTCCTGTGCCCCTGCCATTTCCTCCGTTGTCATGCCCGGACTTGATCCGGGCATCCAGGGGCGGTGCTCAGCCTGTGAAGTCTCGGCCTGCTGCCCCTGGATTGCCGGGTCAAGCCCGGCAATGACAGATAAGAAAATCCTGTACTCGTCATCCACCCTACTCCAGCGCCGGTTTCAACTCGGCGTCGAACTGCGCCAGCGCGTCGCGGGCCAGCGCCGAATCACAGCCAGCCGCCGCCAGCGTGGCGCGCGCGTCGGAGATCAGCACCAACCGGGTGGCGGTGCCCATCGCGCCGCCGATCTCCGCATCGATGGCGGCACCGACCTTGTTCGCCACCGAGGGGCTCATCTCCAGCCCGCCGCACAGCTTCGCCGCCTCGAAGGACAGGTGCAGTTCTGTAAAGCGCGGCGCCAGCGGATGGTCCGCCGGGTCCGGCGGCGGCGAGATCAGCGTCGCCGCCAGCGCCCCGCAGGCCAGCAGGATGAAGGCGATCGCCGCCCAGCTGACCGGGCTTAAACTCCTCATGCCCCGGAGCCTGTGGGCGGAACCTTCACCAGCAGATTGCCGAGATCGTCCACCCTGACGGTGCAGCCCGGCTCGATGACGATGGTGGTGTCCAGCTGCTCGACGATGGCCGGGCCGGCAAATTCCCCGCCGAGCGGCAGGGCGGCGCGGCGATAGACCGGCGTGTCCTGCCAGCCGCCCGCCTCGAACCAGACGGAGCGCCGGTCCTCGATAGCGGCCTGAACGGTCGCTTCCTGCCGCTCCGGCTCCACCAGCGCGGTGAGCGAAACCGCCGGACGGCGGCCGATCACGGCGGTGTGCAGGTTCACCAGCACCGGGCGGATTTCCGGCAGCTCGACCTCGAACCGCTCCCAGTAGGCCTTCGCGAAGGCCTCGGCGAGATAGTCCCGGCTGACATCGGGGCCGGGCACCTGAATGGTCAGGATATGGGTCTGCCCCTGGAACTGCATGTCGGCATCGTGCAGCACGGTGATCTCCTCGACCTCCGTGCCCTCGCGGGCGATGATCTCGCGGCCCGCCGCCACCTGCTCCTCCAGGATCGCCTTCACCTGATCCATGTCGACCGCTTCCAGCGGCGTGTTCACCGTGTTCACATAATCATGGCGCAGATCGGCCACCACACAGCCCAGCGCGTTGGTGATGCCGGGCCGTGCCGGGATCAGCACGGTCGGGATCGCCAGCTCGCGCGCCAGCGCCACCGCGTGCAGCGGACCGGCGCCGCCGAAGGCGAACAGCGCGAAGTCACGCGGATCGTGGCCGCGCGCCAGCGAGACCATGCGGATGGCATTCGCCATCTTCATATTGCCGATGGCGAGGATGGCGGCCGCTGCCGCGTCGGTTTCGAGCCCCAGCGGCGCGCCGACATCGCGGGCAATCGCGTTCTTCACATCGTCAACGGAGACCGGTGAGTCGACCGCCAGCAGCCCCTTGGGGTTCAGCCGGCCCAGCGCCAGATTGGCGTCGGTGATGGTCGGGCGGGTGCCGCCGCGGCCATAGCAGATCGGCCCCGGATTGGCGCCGGCACTCTCCGGCCCGACCTGCAAGAGGCCGGCCTCGTCGATGCGGGCCAGCGAGCCGCCGCCGGCGCCGATGGTGTGGACATCGACCATCGGCACATGGATCGGGATGGCGTATTCCAGCTCCAGCTCGGCGCTGACTGCCGGCACGCCGTCGAGGATCAGCCCGACATCGGAGCTGGTGCCGCCCATATCGTAGGTGATGAGGTTGGGATGGCCGGAGGCGCGCGCCGTATAGGCCGCCGCCATGACGCCGGAGGCCGGGCCGGACATCACCGTGTTTACCGCCGCCTCCGCCACGATACGGGCCGAGACGGTGCCGCCATTGCCCTGCATGACCAGCAGGTCGCGGCCATAGCCCTGCGCCGCCAGCTCGTCGGTCAGCCGGCGGATATAGCGGTCCAGCACCGGCTGGATGGCAGCATTCACCGAGGCGGTGGTGCCGCGCTCATACTCGCGGAACTCGGACAGGATATCGCTGCCGACGGTGATGTAGGGATTCGGCCAGATCTCGCGCAATATTTCCGCCGCGCGGCGCTCATGCGCCGGGTTGGCGTAGGCGTGCAGGAAATGCACCACGACCGCCTCCACGCCGTGGTCGAGCAGCGTCTTGGCCGCCGCGCGCACGCCCGCCTCGTCCAGCGGTGTCAGCTCATTGCCCTGCGCATCGATCCTCTCCGCCACTTCGAGGCGATTCTCGCGGGCGATCAGCGGCTCGAAACTGCCGATCAACCCATAGGGCTTCGGGCGGGTGCGGCGGCCCAGCTCCAGCACGTCGCGGAAGCCCTTCGTGGTGATCAGGCCGCATTTGGCGATCTTGCGTTCCAGCAGCGCGTTGGTCGTCGTCGTCGTGCCATGCACGATGGAGGCAAGGCTGGCGAGGTCCGCCCCGCCTTTCTCCAGCGCCGCCATCACACCGAAGGCCTGATTGTGCACCGTGGTCGGCACCTTGGCGATGCGCAGCCCCTTCTCCGGGTCGATCAGGATCAGGTCGGTGAAGGTGCCGCCGACATCGATGCCGACGAGTGCGCCCTTGAGCGCAGCGGCGTCAGGCCTGGCGGGCACGGAATGAGGGGCGGAATCGGGCATGCGGTCTTCCTGTCCAGATCGCGCCGGAGACGAGAGCCGGCGGCGAAACGCTACATCCTTTCGCCAGCGAACGGCGAGACGAAAGTTTGTTCGTGTACATATGAAATCGTCAAGAGGGATTGCGATCTCACCTTCCGGGGCGATGGAAGGTTTTATACGATGACAATCATGCCCACCCGTAACGCACGTCGGTTTCGCGTAAAGCAAACCGAGGCAGAGACAGCCTTGTGGAAGCGGCTACGCAATGGCCAGCTGTGCGGGGTCAAGTTCCGGCGCCAGCATCCGGTCGGCCCCTATACGGTAGATTTCGTCGCCATCGCCGAAATGCTGATCATCGAACTGGATGGTGGTCAGCATGCGCTGCAACAGGCACGTGACGACCAGCGTACCGCCTATCTAAGCCAGCAGGGCTACAGGATCATCCGCTTCTGGAACAATGAGGTTCTGGAAAATCCGGATGGAGTAATGCTCCGTATCCGGGCGCTTCTTGAAGTTGGCAGAAACAAATAAAGAAGTCCCTCGCCACCCGCTGATGACGACCCATCGTCATCAGCTATCGTTGGCCAAAGGGGGGAGAGGGTTGCGCAGCCTTGGCGAGGCAAAGCCGAGGCTAGGCGAAGCTGGGTGAGGGGGACTTGCACGAACATCGCCGATCTCCCCTCACCCAGCTCCGGCTAAGGGCTACGCCCTAAGCCTTCGCATCCCTCTCCCCTTCCGGGGCGAGGGATGATTAAGAGAACTCCCCTGGCATCTCCCCTTCTGGGGCGAGGGAATTATTTGAAATATCTCTTCGCCCCTACAGCCGCCTTGCGAACCAGACGACGCGGCCGATGATGGTGACTTCCTCGGCCGGGCGCTCGTAGGAATCGTAGCGCGGATTGGCGGAGCGGATCGACAGGCGCTCGGTATTCGGCAGCCGCTCCAGTTGCTTGGCCAGCAGGCCCATGCCATCATGCAGCACGAAGATGCCGGGCGGCGAGGGCACAATGCGCGACAGATCGATCAGCACCTTGTCGCCGCTCATCAGCACCGGCTCCATCGAATCGCCGTCGATGGTGACGATGCGCAGATCGGCGGGCCGTGCCTTCAGCTCGTGGCGTAGCCAGGCCAGCGGGAAGTGCCAGCGCGCGCCATCCTCCTCCGCCTCGACCAGCGCGCCGGCCCCGGCGGCGGCGCGGACATTCACCTCCGGGATTGCCGCCACGCCCGGCAGCTCAAAGCGGGAAAGATCGAAGGCGGGCATCTGCGAAGTCTCCGCCTCCCCCTCCTCCGGGTCGCGCAGCGCGGATTCGGCAACCCCTAGATAGGCAGCCAGCGCGTGGCGCACCTCCTCCGGCAGGCGGCGCGGCGTGCCGCGCTGGATGAATTGCTGCAGATAGGCGTGGTTGCGGCCAATCGCCAGCGATGCCTTCTTCAGGTCGGTCGGCGGATCGCGCAGCGCGATCAGCTGGATAAGGGTTCGGCGCACCGGGTCGAGCTTCATGCCGGCCAGCATACCAGACGGATTTTTCCTATCAAGTAAGAAACCGCCTCTTGAATCGGATCGGCGACTCGGCTTAGCCTGACTCCAATAGTCGAACCGACAGACGCTTTACACCCGTAAAGAGAACAAATCATGAATATGAAAGCCTATACGATCCACCCGCCCGGTCAAGCGCACCGCGTCACCGTGGTCGTGCGGCGTTCCGGGGGGAGCGGCAAAGGCAAGGCCCTGCTCGCCCCCGCCACGCGCGACCGGCTGCTGGCCGAGGCCGCCGAGGGCGAGAGCGACGCCGATCTCGCCGCCGACTATGGCCTCACCGAAGCGCAGGTGCGCCGGCTGCGCCACAATCACCGGGTGAAGCTGCAGGCGCTGCGCCGGGACATCGCCGCCCGCGCCGAGCCGGAGGATGAAGCCACCGAGGTGCCGGAGCCGCTGAAGCTGGCCTTCCGCACGCTGGACGGGCGCACCGCCATCCTGCGCCGGGGCGCCTTCCTGCTCGATGGGCGGCCCGCCGACCTGCGCCGGATCGTTGCCGCCGCCAATCTGGTGCGTGCGGCAACCGGGGAAGCGCTGATCCGCTATCCCGGCGTCGCCCCGCTGATCGAGCGCGCCTGCCGGTAGGAGCCCCCCCATGACCAACACACCCTACACGCCCGATCTGGTGAAGGCCCGGCTGGTGGAGGCCGCCGACACGCTGCGCCGGCTGCCCTCGGCCCGGATCAGGGCGAAGCTCACCGCCTGGCCGGATGTGGTGCAATCCGCCGCCACCGCCTATGGCTACGAGGCGGCGCAAACCCGCCCCGCAGCACCCTCGCCCGAGGCGATCAGCCGGATGGATGAGACGCTGGGCTGGCTCTTCTGGGTCGAGAATGACGGGCGCCGGCTGCTCTGGGCGCGGGCGCTGGGCGTGCCCTGGCGCAAGCTGGAGGATCTCGACGGGCGCAGCCATGTGACGCTGAAAAAGCAGCATGACCGGCTGCTGGGCGAAATCGCGCAGCGGCTGGCGGGCTTGCCAGCGGCGATGCATTAACGTAATAACCCGATACTCCCTAAGGATAAATCGGCGGCGTTGCGCTGGCGGAATACCAGCCTCCTGTAAGGAAGCGCGTGTCCATGCTGGCCCTCGCGGGCTTAGATTGCCAATTATTGCGGCCTCGAATTGTCCCCAGGACAAAACGCAAGCAGCCAACGGACGAACCCTATGGTCATAGAGATCGACACCTACGCAGCTTCGGAAAAGACGGATGCGTCGGCCGCCACGGCGGCGGCCATCGATACATTCCTGGCTCGGCATGGCGACTCCTCAATGTTCCTGCGCTCCAACCTCGCGCGCTCCGGCCTGGTGAATGGCGACCAGCCCTTCCAGGGCGCCTATGCCGTGGCGCGGAACGAGGCCGGCGAGATTCGCGGCGTGGTGGCGCAGTACTGGAGCGGCCTTGTCGTGCTGCAGGTGCCCTCGACCGACCCCGAGCTGGATTCCGCCCGGCTGGCGCAGGCCGCCGTGGATGCTGGCGGCAGGCCGGTGCGCGGCTTCGCCGGGCCGCGTGCCCAGGTGCTGGCCGCCCGCGCGGCGCTGGGCATGGAGGAGCGCAAGACGCGCCTCGACAGCGCGGAGGAGCTCTATGCCGTCGATCTCGACGAGCTGCAGGTGCCGGACCCGCTGAAGCGCGGCGTCGTGACCTGCCGTCAGCCGCTGGAAAGCGAGCTGAATTTGCTGATCGAATGGCGCGTCGCCTATGCCATCGACCAGCTGGGTGCGGAGGATACGCCGGCGCTGCGCCGCCAGGCGAAGGAGGAAATCCAGCGCTACTGCGCCGATGGCCATAACTGGGTGCTGCTGCGCGAGGACAAGCCGGTCGCCTATGCTGCCTTCAATGCGGTGACCGACGACATGGTGCAGATCGGTGGCGTGTGGACCCCGCCGCTGCTGCGCTCCAACGGCTTTGCGCGCTATTGCGTGGCCGGCGCGCTGCAGGCCGCGCATGAGAAGGGCGTGCGCCGCGCCGTGCTGTTCACCGGCCGCTCCAACTGGCCGGCCCTGCGCGCCTATGTCTCGCTGGGCTTCAAGAAGGTCGGCGATTATTCGCTGGTCCTGTTCGCCGATTAGATATCCCGCCGCCGGTCCCGTAAGCTGGCGATTTTTTTTGCGCAAGCCCCGTTTTTTTCACGAAGTAAGTACGGACGGGTTTCCGGCCTTTCGAAAATCCGGCATAAATCGTAACACGCTGAGAGTTGAAGCGCCCGCCCGACTGGTTCATCCCACTGGGCGGGCGTTTTTGCGTTTGTTCTCTCGTTTGTCATTGCCGGGCTTGACCCGGCAATCCAGGGGCCACGGTCTGAGACGTTTCAGGCTAAGCACCGCCCCTGGACCCCCGGGTCAAGCCCAGGGGTGACATGTTCCTTATATTCATACCCGCGAGAGCCCCATGCCTGAACCGAGCCCGACCGCGCGGCGCCGGATGCGGCGCTTTCTCGATCATCTGGCCGATACCGGCAATGTGTCGGCGGCCTGCCGGCTGGCCCGGCTCGACCGCCGCACCGCCTATCAGTGGCGCGGCGCCGATGCCGATTTCCGCCGTCTCTGGCAGGAGGCGCTGGACGCCGCCGTCGATGCGCTTGAGGCTGAGGCCCGCCGCCGCGCCGTCGAGGGGGTGGAGCATCCGCATTTCCACCAGGGCCAGGTCGCCGGCACGGTGAAGCGCTATTCCGACGCGCTGCTGATGTTCCTGTTGCGCGCGCACCGGCCCGAACGCTTCCGTGAACGCACCACCGAAACCCCGACCGCCGCCGAGGGAGATTCCGACGATGCCGAGCAGGCCGCCCGCGCCGCGCTGGAACGCCGCCTCGATCGCCTCGCTGCCGGCCGAGACCCGGAAGGTGATCCTGACGGGGCTGAGCGGGGAGGAGGCGGTTCGCCTGCTGCATGACTGGCGCTTCTGGGCGCGCGCGGCGCAGCTGCCGCCCGCCGGGCGCTGGCGCATCTGGCTGATCCTCGCCGGGCGCGGTTTCGGCAAGACCCGCGCTGGGGCGGAATGGGTGCGCGCCCGCATCGAATCCGGCCGGGCAAAGCGCGTCGCTCTGGTCGGCGAGACGCTGGCCGATGCCAGGCAGGTGATGGTGGAGGGCGAAAGCGGGTTGCTGGCGATCTCCCCGCCCTGGAACCGGCCGCTCTGGCAGCCCTCGCTGCGCCGCCTCAGCTGGCCGAACGGGGCCATCGCCACCGCCTTCAGCGCCGACGATCCGGAACAGCTGCGCGGCCCGCAATTCGATGCCGCCTGGGCCGACGAGCTGGCGAAATGGCGGCACCCGGCGGCCTGGGACAATCTGATGTTCGCGCTGCGGCTGGGGGCCGATCCGCGCTGCGTCGCCACCACCACGCCGCGCCCGCGCCCCTGGCTGAAGCCGATCCTGGCCGACCCGGCGACCGTGGTGACGCGCGGCAGCACCCGCGACAACGAAGCCAACCTCGCCCCCGGCTTCCTGGCCGAAGTGCTGCGCCGCTATGACGGCACGCGGCTGGGACGGCAGGAAATCGATGGCGTGCTGCTGGAGGATGTGCCGGGCACGCTATGGCCGGCCTCCCTGCTGGAAGCGGCACAGGAGGACAAGGCGCCGGAGCTGGTGCGCATCGTCGTCGCGGTCGATCCATCCGGCGGCACCGGCAAGGGCGACAGCTCCGACGAGACCGGCATCCTCGTCGCCGGGCGCGATGCGGACGGCATCGCGCATGTGCTGGCCGACCGCTCCGGCCGGATGAGCCCCGCCGAGTGGGGCCGCGCCGCCATCGCGGCCTACCGCGAGTTCCGCGCCGACCGGCTGATCGCCGAGCGCAATTTCGGCGGCGCCATGGTCGGCCATGTCATATCGACCGTCGATCCCGGCGTGCCGGTCGCGCTGGTGACCGCCAGCCACGGCAAGCGAATCCGCGCCGAACCGGTGGCAGCCTTGTACGAGCAGGGCCGGGTGCGGCACCTGCCCGGCCTCTCGCTGCTGGAGACGCAGATGGCCGCCTTTTCCCGCGAGGGGTATCAGGGTGAAGGATCGCCCGACCGGCTCGACGCGCTGGTCTGGGCGCTGTCCGACCTGATGCTCCGCCCCGGCCTCGCCGGCTCCGCGGAACTGGAAGGGTTTTATTGAGGGGGATGCGCCATAGCGCCCCCACTCCTCCCTCGTCACCCTCGGGCTTGACCCGAGGGTCCAGAGAGGCGGTTCCGTTCGCTGGATGGTCGGATCAAGTCCGACCATGACGAGTTTTTGAGTCGCCCCCACCCGAAAGGACGTCCATGCCGATCACCGATCCGCATCCCGAGCATCTGGCCGCCTCGCCGATCTGGGCCCGGATGCGCGACTGCGCCGCCGGCGAGGACGCGGTGAAGGCCAGGCGGCTGGAATATCTGCCGCGCCCCGGCGGGCAGAGTGAGCGCGCCTACCGCGCCTATCTCGCCCGCGCCGTCTGGTATGGCGCGACCGAGCGCACGCTGAACGGGCTGGCCGGCGCCATCTTCCGGCATCCGCCGGTGGTCGAGGCGCCCGACGCGCTGGCACGGCAGCTCGACAGCATCGCCGCCGATGGCGGGCCGTTCGAGGGGCTGGCGCAATCGGTCACGCGCGAGGCACTGCTGACCGGCCGCGCCGGGCTGCTGGCCGACCGTCCTGCGGAGGCAGAGGGCGATCCCTATCTGGCGCTCTATCCGGCGGAATCGATCCTGAACTGGGAGAGTGCGCCGCTGGCCGGCCGCCAGCGCCTGACAAGGCTGGTGCTGCGCGAGGATATAGAGTGCTGCCGCGAGCTGCTGCTGGACGCCACCGGCCAGTACCGGGTGCGGCTGTGGCGGCGCAAATCGCGGCAGGCGGGCGCCTACGAGATCGCGCAAGAACACCGCCCGACCCGCGCCGGCCAGCCGCTCGATGCCATCCCCTTTACCTTTGTGGGCGCGCGCAGCCTGTCGCCCGCTGTCGAGAAGCCGCCACTGGCCGACCTCGCCGGCATGAACCTCGCGCATTACCGCAATTCCGCCGATTACGAGCAGTCGCTGTTCCTGACCGGCCAGCCCACCCCCTGGATCGCCGGCCGGCTGGAGGCGCGCGAGCGGCCGACATCCATCGGCAGCGGCACGATCTGGCACCTGCCGGAGGGCTGCAGCGTCGGCATGCTGGAATTCACCGGCGCCGGGCTGGAGGCGCTGCGCCAGGCGATGCTGGACAAGGAGGCGCGCATGGTGCAGCTCGGCGCCCGGCTGCTGGAAGCGCCGAAACGCGCCGCCGAGACGGCGGAGGCGGTCAGGCTGCGCGGCGAGGCGGAGGCGTCCTCCCTGTCGATCCTGGCCGAAACGGTCGGGCGCGGCCTGACCCAGGCGCTGCGCCGCCTCGCCTGGTGGCAGGGGCTGGAGCCGGAGTCAGTGACGGTGCGGCTGAACCGCGATTTCATCGAGGCCCGCCTGACCGCACCCGACATCCTGGCGCTGGTCGAGAGCTGGCAGAAGGGCGCGATCAGCCGCCGCACGCTCTACGACAATCTGCGCGACGGCGAGGTACTGCCGCCCGGCCGCGACTTCGCCGAAGAGGAATCGCTGATCGCCGCCGAAACCGCATAGACGCAACCCTTAAAAGCATTTTCTAATGTCCATACCACTGCTACCATATTCGCAATAACGAATATGCGGTGGGGGATAAAATGAGAATTGGTGCAGTGCTGCTTGCGGCCTTTCTGCTGACCGGCTGCCAGAGCATGATGGAACGGGCGGGCCTCGCCATCTCCGGCCCGGGTGTCGAGATCGATAATGAGACGCTGACAGGCTTCATCGACCGGCAGGACAAGGCCATCGAGCTGCTGGGTGCCCTCGCCTATGGCAAGGACAACAACGTTACGGCGAAGCTGAAGGCCGGCACTGCCAGCGAACAGGAATGGACGCGGACAGTCTATGCTGGCATCCATTTCGCCGATGTGCGGTGCGAGCACTACATGGAGGCGCTGTTCAAATACAACCGCACCATCCGCACCACCAGTACCCAGCTTTCCATCCTGGGCGGTGCCACCGCCGCCACGCTGGCCGCCGTGGAGGCCGCCGCGAAGGAGGTGGCGCTGACTGCCGTCGCCTTCGGCCTCGCCGTTGCCTCGCTGGATAATGTCGGCGGCAGCGTCCTGTACCAGATCGACCCCAGCACGGTGCGCAATCTGGTGGAGGAACAGCAGAAGACGTTCATGGATGACCTCAAGACAAAAGAAGACCGTATTGATAACCGCGTCGATGCGCTGCGCACGGTGCAGGCCTATGTCTCGCTCTGCCTGCCGGCAGTGATCGAGAATAACGTCGCCAATGCGATCAAGGCCGGTACCCACGCGAGTACGCGCGGCACCGACCGCTGGGGCGATATGCTGCGAACCATCGAATTGGTGGACAAGGACCTCGCCGAGCGCCTGCGCGCCGCGCTGACTCCGCCGGCTGCGACGCCACCCGCGCCGCCGTCTCCACCGGGAGATACGCAAGGCACGGAGGACACCCCAGCACCGAATCCGATACCGGGTGCTGCACCAGCGCCGGCCCCCACGCCGGGAACTGCGCCAACATCGGAGGTTTCGCCAGCATCAGGTGTTTCCCCCACACCGGCGCCGGCACAAGTACCGCTGCCCAGATCGGGCGGGCCTGCCACCCGCCAGGATGTCGTACCCAATATCTGGATCAATCCTACACGCTGACCTGTTCCTGTTCGTCTGCCCCCTCGCCCGCCGGTTCTCCGGCGGGCTTTTTCTTGCCCGCTTTCAGGAGAACCGCATGACCGAAACCGACGACACCGAGGCGCTGCAGACCGCACTCGCCGAGACCCGTGCCGCGCTCGTGGAGGCGGAAAGCCGCATCGTCACGCTGGCGCTGGAGGCTGCCTTCCGCGCCGCAGCACACGCTGCCGGGCTGAAGCCGGATGCCGTGGCGGAAGCGCTGGCGCTGGCCGCCGCCAGCCACGCCGTCGATGGCGAGGGAAGGCCGGTCGATCTGGCCAGCGGGGAGGCTGCCGATCTGGCCGCCTGGCTGGATGGCCAGCGCGCCGACCATTCCGGCTGGTGGCCCGATTCCTCCGGCGGCGGAGCGGCCGGCGTGGTCGCCACATCGCTGTCCGGCGGCATCACGCTCACCCGCGACCAGGCGCGCGACCCGGCGCGCTACCGCGCCGCCCGCGAGGCCGCCTCCCGCACCGGCCTGCCGCTGGCGATATTGGGGTAGAAACAGAGGCAGGGCACCGCCCCTGGACCCCCGGGTCAAGCCCGGGGGTGACAAGAGAAGTGATTACGAGGCGGTGATGTCAATCAGATCACGCCAACCGGGATTGTCCGTCTCGATCAGCGTCAGTTTCCAGGCACGCGGCCAGTGCTTCAGATTCTTCTCGCGCTGCAGGGCGATACGGACATCCTCGTGCGCCTCGGCATAGACCAGCCGCTTCACGCCATACTGTTTGGTGAAGCCCGGCACCAGTTCCTCGCGATGCTCGTAAATCCGTCGTGGAAGATTGCCCGTCACGCCGACATAGAGCGTGCCGTTGCGCCCGCTGGCAAGAATATAGACGTAATAGGCCATCGTCCCGCCAGCATCATCCGAACTTCTTTGTTTGTCATGCCCGGGCTTGACCCGGGCATCCAGGGGCGGCGCCTGGCCTGAAGCCTCACCGCCCTATCGCAATCACACAGTTAGCCATGGCGCCGCCCAGAGCCGCGCCACGATTCCGCATGCCCGAAACGCCCAAACCACACCGCCTTCAACAGGAGATGAAAGCCCATGGCCAACACGCTTGGCGCCTACAACGCCACCTTCTTCGCGCAGGAAGCGCTGATCCAGCTGGAAAAGGCGCTGGGTCTCGCCAGCCGCGTCTATCGCGGCTATGAGGCGGAGCGCGCCAGTTACGGAATCGGCGACACGGTGAACGTGCCGGTGCCGTCCAGCTTCGCCGCGCAGGACCATGCGCCGGGCAGCGGCAGCAGCGCGCAGGATATCGACGCCGGCACGGTGCCGATCCGCCTCGACCGCCACAAGGAGGTGAAGTTCGCCGTCTCCGACCGCGACCTCGCCTATGCCTCGGAGCGCATCATCGACGATCATCTGCGCCCGGCCGCCTATGCGCTGGCCGACGCCATCGACCAGGATCTGTGCGGCCTGTACCGCTTCGTGCCCTGGGCGGTGGACGTGACCGGCAGCGCCGGGGCCGGCTGGGTCACCTCCCCGCGCCGCCGCCTGCGCGAGCTGCTGGTACCGGTCGATGACGGCAACCTGCATTTGATGGTCGATCCCGCCATCGAGCAGGATTTCCTCGGCCTCGACATCTTCCACGCGGCGCTGGTCACAGGCGGCACGGCGAACCAGGATGCGCTGCTGCGCGGCAGCCTGGGCACCCGTTTCGGCGCGGAGATCTTCGTGAACCAGAATGTCCGCCCGCATGCGTCCGGCACGCTGATCTCCGCCGGCAGCGACACCGATGGCGTGCTGGACGGTGCGGTGGCGCAGGGGGCGACCAGCCTCGCCGTTGACGGCTTCGCCAGCGGCGCCACGGTGACGGCGGGCGACAGCTTCGTCATCGAGGGCCATCCGCAGCGCTATGTGGTGACGGCGGATGCCACGCTGGCCGACGGCGCCGGCACGCTTGCCATCCATCCCGCCGCCGTGACGGACTATGCCAATGGCGCGGTCGTCAGCTTCGAGGATGGCACCGGCAGCGCCGCCGGCAGCTTCAGCGCGAACCTGATGTTCCACCGCAATTTCGCGGCCCTGGTGCTGGCCCCGCTGCCGGCCACCGGCGACGGGCGCGGCGCGCAGATCGAGAGCGTCACCGACCCGGTGACCGGCCTCAGCCTGCGCGCCCGCATGTGGTATGACGGCGACACCGCGACCAACTATGTCGCCCTCGACGTGCTGTACGGCCTCACCGTGCTGGACGGCAACCTCGCGGTGCGGCTGCGCCGGCCGCTGGCCTAAATCATGAGCCTCATCGTGGAGCTGGGCGGCGGGGACAATCCCGCCGCCAACGCCTATGTCGATCTCGGTTTCGCCGACGCGCATCACGCGCTGCGCGACCGGCCGGCCTGGGCCGCAGCGAGCGAGGCCGCGCGCATCGCCGCCCTCCTCGTTGCAACCGAGCATCTGGACACCGGCTTCCGCTGGAAGGGCCAGCGCAGGCACCCCGCCCAGCCGCTGGCCTGGCCGCGCCGCGACGCCCGCGACGAGGAGGGCGCGTTGCACAATCTTGTGCCCGATGTGGTGCGCCGCGCCTGTGCCGAGCTGGCGCTGCGCGCGCTGGACGGGCCGCTCACCCCCGATATCGCGCCCGGCGGACAGCCGCTGCGCGAGAAGGCGGGGGAAGTGGAGATCGCCTATGCTCCCGGCACCTCTCCGCTTCCCCGCCACCCCGCCATCGAGCGCATGCTGGCCGGCCTCGTGCGCCCGCCAGCGCCGCTGGAGCGTGCCTAGGAGGATCATCCCATGGGCTTCTATGACCGGATGGCGCAAAGCGCGCTACGGCTGATCGCGGAGAAGGGGGCCAGCCTCACCTACCGCCGGCTGGTGCAGGGCTTCGATCCGCTGACCGGCGCGACCGTGACCGCCAGCACCGATTACGCCGTCACCGGCGTGGTGCAGGAAGCCAGCCCCGGCCCGCTGGACAACAGCCTCATCCGGCGCGGCGACCGGATCGTGCTGGTTGCCGCAAGCGCCCTGCCGGTGGTGCCGGAGGCGGGCTCCGTCCTGCTGCTGGAGGGTTGCGAATGGTCCATCGTGCATGTCGGGGCGATCAAGCCCGGCGACACCGCCATCGCCTGGCGGCTGCAGGTGCGGCGATGAGCCTGGAAGCGATCCGCCGCACCGTCGAGGCCCATGCCGCCGCGCACTGGGCAGAGACTCCGCTGGCCTGGGACAACCTCACCTACGACGCCGCCGCGCGCGGCCCCTGGCTGCGCATCTCGGTCAGCGGCTCGACCGGCCGGCAGATGACACTGGGCGCGCCGGAGGGCCGTATCTTCCGGCGGCGCGGGCAGGTGCTGCTGCAGCTCTTCGTGCCGGCGAACAGCGGCCCGTCCGAGGCCGCCGGCCTCGCCGACCGCGCAGCGGCATTGTTCGAGGGACGCAGTTTGGAGAGCACGATCGGCCCCGTGACCTTCGCCGCCGCCGCCATCACCGAGACCGGCGCCGACGGCCATGGCTGGCGCCTCACCCTCATCACCGTGCCGTTCCAGGCGGATGAACGGGTGTGAGAAACCAGCGGCTTTCTCTCCTTCTCACCCCTCACCCGGTTCGCTGACGCTCACCACCCTCTCCCGCAAGGGGAGAGGGTTACAACGCCGCCTCTTTCCTTCCCTCTCCCCTGGAGGGAGAGGGTTGCGGAGCCTTGTGAGCGAAAGCGAGCTAGGCGGCGCTGGGTGAGGGGGAACGGCACCGACAGCGCCCCTTGATGACCTCATGCTGAGGAGCCCGCGCCAAACCCCTTGGAAGCGGGCGTCTCGAAGCATAGGGCAGCGTGAAGAACCCCTACCCCTTAACCGCCCGCTTCAGCGCGGCGCGGGCGAGCAGGCGGGTGGAATCGAGCGTCGGCAGCGGCGAATTGCCGTCATGCATGATGAGCGGGATTTCGGTGCAGCCGAGGATGACGGCGTCGCAGCCTTCCTCCTCCTTCAGCCGGCCAGTGATGCGCTGGAAGGTGGCCACGCCCGCCTCGTTGAAGCGGCCATAGACCAGATCGTCCATGATCACGCGCATGATTTCGTCGCGCTCCGCCACGCTCGGCTTCACGCAGTCGAGGCCGCGTTTGCCCAGGGCGTCGGGATAGACGGCGCTGTCGGTCAGCCAGCGCGTACCGGTGAGAGCCAGCTTCTTGTAGCCGCGCGCGGCGGCCTCCTCGGCCACCGTCTCGGCGATGTGCAGCCAGGGCAGCGGCGAGCGGGGGGCCACCAGATCGAAGGCCTGATGGATCGTATTGTCCGGGGTCAGCAGGAAATCCGCGCCGATCCGCGCCAGCTTCTCCGCCGAGGCGAGCATCAGGTCAGCCACGCCCTGCATATTGCCGCGTTCCAGATGCACGACATAGTCGGAAAGCGGCGGCATGTGCATGCTGACCTCCGGGTGGGCGTGCGGGCCGATCAGTGCCGCGCCCTCGGCGCAGATGGTGCGGTAGCACAGGGCCGCCCCCTCCGCCGAGCAGCCGACGATTCCGATATGCAGGGTCATAAGGCGATATCCCGTTTCTCCGGTTCCGAAGGGCGAGCCTAACCGCCTGACGCGCATCGGGAAAGGTGCGGCAACCTCTCAATTGAAACCCGACCGGGCCGCCTTCGCGCGGCCCTTTTCTTATCCCTGAAGGAGGGCCAGCGATGGCGGATTCCAACCGCGTTTCCCTGCGCAGCGTGCGCGAAAGCGTATGGGGCGAAACCCCGGCAAGCCCGGCGATGACCGCGCTGCGCATCACCGGCGAGAGCCTGAAATACCAGGTCCGCACCGCGCGCTCGAACGAGATCCGTCCCGACCGCATGGTCGCCGACATCCCGCAGGTCGGCGCCTCGGTCAGCGGCGATATCGGCATGGAACTGAGCTATGGCGCCGCCGACGATTTCCTGCTGGCCGCGCTGTTCGCCGATGACTGGCAGGCGGTCGCGATTTCCGCCGACGATATCGCCGCCGATGCCGGCGGTGGGCGTTTCACTTCCAGCCTGACCGACTTCGTCGCCGAAGGCATTACGCCCGGTCAGTGGGTGCGCGTGACGGGCTTCGCCACTGCCGGCAATAACGGCTTCTTCCGCGTGATTGCGGTAGAGACCGATGAGATCGCGGTCAGCCCGGCCCCTGCCGCCGACGAATCCGCCGGGGCGACCATCGCCATCGACGCCGCCACCATCCGCAACGGCGTGACGCCGCACAGCTTCACGCTGGAACGTGGCCTCACCGATGTCGGCGAATATTTCGCCTATCGCGGCTGCCTGCTGACCGGCGCCCGGCTGACCATCCAGGCCGGGCAGATCGCCACCGCCAGCTTCGGCGTGATCGGCCGCGACGCCGCCGTCGCCGGGGCCAGCATCGCCGCCAGCGTGACCGAATCGCTAGCGTCATCCGTGCTGAACGCGACCCGCAATGTCGCCTCGATCCGCGAGGGTGGGGCGGAGCTGGCGGGGCCGAATTTCGCGCGCTCACTCTCGCTGAACCTCGCCAACAATCTGCGCGAGCAGATGGCGGTCGGCAGCTTCGGCGCGGCCGGCATCGGCCTTGGCCAGTTCCAGGCGACCGGCCAGATCGAGACCTATTTCGGCAGCCGCGCGCTCTACCAGAAATTCCTCGATGGCAGCGATTCGGCGCTGTCCGTGCGGGTGACCGACAGTGCCGGCAATGCGCTGATCCTCGATCTGCCGCGGCTGCGCTTCACCGATGCCGATGTCATGGCGTCCGGCCCGAACGAGGATGTGATGGCACGCCTGTCCTTCGAGGCGATCCGCCACTCCTCGGAAGGTTTCGCCGCCGCCTTCCACCGGTTTGCGGCCGGGTGAGGCAGGGAAGTCCCCCTCTTTTGTCATGCCCGGGCTTGACCCGGGCATCCAGGGCCACAAACCGAAACGCCGCAGGCTAGGCACCGCCCCTGGCCCCCCGGGTCAAGCCCGGGGGTGACAAAGAAGAAAGCAGTAACATCACTCCCAAAGGAACCTCCATGCAGTCGATCTACGATCTGTTTGCCACCAACCCGAAGGCCGAGACCGAGGAGGGGCTGGTGCTGGATTATGGCGCGTTCGGGCGCATCACCATCCGCCGCGCCGGCGGCGCCAACAAGGCGTTCGCCCGCGCGCTGGAGGCGAAGCTGCGTCCCTACCGCCGGCAGATGCAGGCCGGCACGCTGGACGAGGCGGTGGCGGAAAGGCTGCTGGCCGAGGTCTATGCCGAAACCGTGTTGCTGGGCTGGGACGGCATCCGGGACCGCGACGGGCAGGACATCGCCTTCACCCCCGGCGCCGCCGCGCAGCTGCTGACCGACCTGCCGGAGCTGTTCCGCGACATTCAGGAACAGGCGCAGAAGGCGGCCAATTTCCGCGCCGCCGAACTGGCGGAGACGGCAAAAAACTGACCGCCGCGCTGCGCTGGCGGCTGGACTGGGGCAGCCGGGCGGACTGGCTGGCCGAAGCCGCCGCCGAGCGTAGCGCGGATCTGCCGGCAGCGGTGCTGGACGAACCGGACCTCGCCCCCGGCCTCGGCTGGTATCTCGATGCCTTCGCGGAGCTGGCGAGCTGCCGGTCGCTGGCGATGTCAGCTATCGGGCCGATCCCCTGGACGGCACTGGATTCTTACGCGCGGCGGCATGGCATCGCGGGCGAGGCTTTCGAGACCTTCGTCCTCCTGATCGCGGCGCTGGACGCCGCCTGGCTCGCCCATATCGAGGAAGGCCGCTCATGAGGCTCACCGTCACCGGCATCGCTGAAACCGATGCCGCACTGGAAGCGGAAATCGCGGAAACCCGCGACCGCCTCGCCGCCAACCTGCTGACCGAGCTGCGCGCCGCCACGCCGGTCGAGACCGGCCGCGCGCGCGACGGCTGGCGGATCACCGAAACCGGTATCCGCAACGACGTGCCCTATGTCGGGCGGCTGAATGCGGGATCATCGCGGCAGGCGCAGGCGGGATTCGTCGAGGCCGCCATCGACCGCGCGCTGGACCGTGATCTGGAGGAATAGCGATGCAGAAAACCATCGAGATCGCGCTCGACACGCTGCCCGCCGAACGCGGCTTGCGCACGCTGTCGCGGTCGCTGGCGGAGATCGGCGAGAGCGCCGACCGGCAGCAGCCTTCCCTGCAACGGCTGAGCGGCCAGATCGGCGGCATCTCCGGCCAGCTGGCCGAGCTGGAGCGCCGGAGCCGGCCGATGACGGACGCCCTGCGCACCGCCGCCGAGGGCATCCAGCGCGGCTTTTCCGACGCCTTCACGACCATCTTCCGCGAAGGGCGGCTGCGCTTCGACGATCTGGCCGGCCATCTGAAGAATGCCTTCGCCCGGCTGCTGGGGGAACTGGCGGCACTCGCCATCGCCCGCCCCGTCATGGTGCCGGTGGTGGCGGGGCTCGGCTCGCTCATGGGCCTGTCCGGCAGCGCCATCGCCGGTGTCACGGACAGGCTGGGCGGGTCTGGCCCCGGCCTGACCGACCTGCTCGGGCTGGGCCGCTCGCTGATCGGCGGCGATATCCTGTCCCCATTACTCGCTTCGGGCCTGCCCTCTTTGTTCGGCGCGACGGCGGTAGGGCTGGGCGGTGGAGCGACCGCCGCCAGCCTGGGCGTCTCCGCCGTCGCCGGCGGCATGAGCAATGCCGGCATCGCCACGGCGGGTTCGCTGGCTGGATTCGGTTCCGCCCTGTCGCTGGCGCTGCCGGTGGCGGGCATCGCCCTGCCCTTCCTGCTAGGTGGCCTGTTCGGCGGCAAGCCGAGCGACCACACCGCCTCGCTCCAGGGCATGCTCTCCGGCACGCTGCGCCCGACCGAGGATGGCGCCAATGCCGAGACGCGGCAGGCGCGCGACGCGCTGCAGGGGCTAGTGATGGGGGCGCTGGCCGAGGTGACGCGCGGCCTGAAGCTGCCGCTGCCGGACGATCTCTATCTTGACCTTGCCACCGGCGGGCGCGACGGCAACCGCTTCTGGCTCTACCGCACGCAGGACGATCTCTACGGCCAGCCGGCCTCCGCCCGGCCCGATCCGCTGGCCAGCGGCAGCTTCGCCGATGCGGAAGGGCTGGTGGCCGCGCTGGTCGAGTCGCTCAGCGAAGCGATGACCGGCAGCGCCGTGACGCTGGAACAGCTGACCGCGCGCAATTTCGCCGATGCGGCGCGGCGCGCGGCGGACGGCATTCCCGACGCGCTGGACCAGGTGATCGCCCGCTTCCGCGAGCTGCGCGGCACTGCCGAGGATCTGGCGGCGAAGGGGCTGATCGACCTGGATGCCGTACTGGCCGATCTGCGCCATGTCCGCGATGACGGGCTGACGCAGGCGCTGTCCGGCCTCGATGCCACGGCCCTGCGCGCGGTCATCGATTATTACTCGACGGTCGAGAGCAACATTCCGGTGCTGCGCGCCGCCGAATCGGCGCTGGCGGCCCTCGGCCAGACGGCGGAGGGCACGGCGCTGCGGCTAACCGCGGCGCAGCGCGCCTATGCCGATGCGCAGCTTGCCGCGGCGGAAGACTATCTGCGCGCGATGGAGGATCAGGCGGCGGACTGGCGGCGCATGGCCGACACGCTCGCCCGCACGCGCCTGTCGCTGCTGACCGATGCCGATCTGTCGCCGCTGTCGCCCGCCGACCGGCTGACCGAGGCGCGCCGCCAGTTCGACGAAGTGTCTGCCCGCGCGCAGCTGGGCGACAGCGCCGCCATCGGCGAGCTGCCGGACCTCAGCCGCCGGCTGCTGGAGGCGAGCCGCGCCTACCATGCCAGCTCCGCCGATTACTTCGCCGATTTCGAGCGGGTGAGCGGCGTGCTGCAGGCGACCGAGAGTCTCGCCAGCCGACAACTCGCCATTGCCGAAAGCCAGCTTGTCAGCCTGCGCAGCCAGACCGACACGCTGCGCCAGATGCTGACCGGCCAGCAGGCCATCGCCACCAGCCTGGCGCAGCTGCCCGCCATCCTGCAGGGGCTGATCGCCGGGCTTGGCGCGAGCGGCGGCGGCTCCGGCGGCGGGAGTTCGGGCGGGGGTGGGTCGGGTGGTGTTGCTTACGTTCCCGGCAGCTATGGCGAAACCGCCTCGGCCAGCGAGTATATGGCGGAGATCGGCCTGACGCGCTCGACCCGCGACGCCATCCTCGCCGGCCTTGGCCAGACCATGTCGGGCGGCGGCACGGTGCGCGACCGCATCGATTCCGACGCGGCCTTCGCCGACTCCTACCGCGCCGCCATCATCGCGGCCGGCGGCACGCCGAACTTCGCGGCGGGCGGCTGGCATGCCGGCGGCCTGCGCCTCGTCGGCGAGCAGGGCCCGGAGCTGGAGGCGACCGGCCCGGCCCGGCTGTTCACCGCCGGGGAGACGCGCCGGCTGCTGGCGCCCGACAGCAGCAGCGACGAAGCCGCCGGGGAGGTTGCGGCGCTGCGCCGCCAGCAGGCCCGCGAGGCGGAACAGGCCCGCGCTGACCTTGCGTCCTTGCGCGCCGAAATGAGCGCCATCCGCCAGTCCCTCGGCCGCGTCATCGCGGCGGGGTAAAGACACGCGCCTTCCATCTCTATCCGTCACCCCCGCACTTGTTGCGGGGGTCCAGGCTTCCGCTTGCTGGATCATCGGTCGAGTAGGCTGAACCCTGGATTCCCGGGACAAGCCCGGGAATGACGGTCAGAGAAACGGCACCGCACGGTGAATCCATTCCCCCTATCCCTCGCCCCCTTGAGGGAGAGGGTTCAAACCCCCTCACAGGAACCATCCCATGCCGATCCTGTATCTGGCCGAGATCGCGCTGTTCCAGGACGGCGCGGTGGAGACACTGCGCCTGTCCACCGGCCCGTACCGCACCGCGCCCGACGATCCGGCGCTGCCCGATACCGAGTTCCTGCCGCTGATCGTCAGCCCGCCCGGCTTTTCCGCCCATGCCTTCGGGGCGGGCCGGACCGGCGGGCGCTCCGTCACCGGGGCGGGCGAGATCGTGCTGAACAATGCCGACCGCTTCTTCGACCGCTATGCCGGGGCGGGCTGGGACGGGCGGCCCTTCCGCCTCTATCGCGGGCCAAATGGCGGTCAAGCTGGCGGGCGCTTCGGCGATTTCGAGATGATCTTCGCCGGCACGGCGGAACAGGCGGAGTGGCGCGATTTGCACCTGCATCTGTTCCTGCGCGACAGGCAGGCGCAGTTCGAGGTGCCGATCCAGCGCGAGACCTACGAAGGCAGCAACAGCGGCGCGACCGGCAATGAGGGCACGGCGGACGATATCAGGGGCCGGCCGAAGCTCCTGTGCTACGGCCTGTGCCACAATGTGCCGCTGGCGCCGCTGAACACGGCGGCGCTGCGCTATGGCGCGCATGACGGTTCGATCTTCTCGGTCGATGAACTGTACGACCGGGGCGCGCCGCTGTCGAAAGTGACGGGCACGCCTGCCGCCGGCCAGTACCGCGAGACTGTGACCGAGGGCTTCGTGACGCTGGGCGGCAGCCCGGCCGGCACCATCACCGCCAAGGTTTCGGGCGAGCGGCTGGAAAACCTGTTCCTGTGGTCGGAGCAGTTCATGAACCCGGCCTGGGCGAAGGACGAAGGCGTGGCAGTCGAGAACGATGTGATCACCGGCCCGAATGGCGGCCCCACCGCCGAACGCATCGACATCCCCGCCAATGAGGGCGCGGGCTTCCGCCAGAGCGTCAGCGTGACAGCCGGCCAGCCCTACAGTTTCTCGATCTATCTGCGCAGCGTCATCGGCAGCGTGACGCTGGGCATGGGCATCGAGACCGAGCAGGAGATCACGCTGGACGAAGGCTGGCGGCGCTTCACCGTGACCGAGACCATCTCCGGCGCAACCGTCTCGCCCGGTATCTTCAGCCTGGGTGGGGCGGCGGCGATTTACGCCTGGGGCGCGCAGATCGAGCTGGGCAGCGTGGCGAAGAATTGCATCGTCACCGGCGGCGCGCCGCACCCGTCGAGCTACACCGCGCAGCCCGCCGACATGCTGCGGACGATTGCTGTCACCCGCTCCGATCTGGTCGATTTCCTCGATCTCGACCATGCCAGCTTCCAGGCGCTGAACGAAGCGACTTCGGGCATCGGCCTCGGCCTGTTCATCGACCGCGAGATGAGTATCGCCGAGGCCTTCGACCTGATCTGCGAGAGCATCGGCGGCTTCTGGCACTTCACCCGCGCCGGCAGGCTGGCGGTCCGGCGGCTGGAAGCGCCCGCCGGCAAGCCGGTGGCCATGTTCGACCGGTCGATGGTCGCCAACCCGCGCCGCCTTGCCACCAACGATGCCGGGCGCGGCCTGCCGGCCCACCGCGTGGTGCTGGGCTGGCGCCGCAACTGGCTGGTGCAGCAGGGCGACCAGCTGGCCGGAAGCGTCCCCGCCGAACGCCGCGCCTTCCTGTCCGAGGAATACCGCACCGTGGCATCCGCCGATCCGGCGGTGCTGACCGCGCACCCCCTGTCGGAGGAGCTGCGCCGCATGACGCTGCTGGAAGACCCGGACGACGCGGCGCTGGAGGCCGACCGGCTGCTGGCGCTGCATGGCGTGCGCCGCGACCTGATCGAATTCGAGCTGCCGGTCGCCGCCTATTTCGAGGCCGGCGCGCCCTGGCTGGGCGACGAGATCGCCTACCGCGACGACCGCTTCCTCGATTATGCGACAGGTCGAGCGCTGATCCTGCTCGGCGTCGAGGAGGACTACACCGCCGACCGCATCACCCTGCAGGCCTGGGGATAGGGGGAGGCCAGTGCTGGTCTCCCCTCACCCGGACGCCGCGCATACACTCTCTCCCGCCGCCATCCATTCTCCAGCCGTCACCCCCGCACTTGTTGCGGGGGTCCAGGCCTCCGCTAGCTGGATGGTGGCCCGAGCAGGCTGAACCCTGGATTCCCGGGACAAGCCCGGGAATGACGGCTGAAGGAAGCGGCACAACCGCGTGTACCAATCCTTTCTCCTCCCCCCACTCCCCCCTTTTCTTGCAACCGGAACGGACCGACCATGGCGAACATGATTCTCGGCTGGGTGAACGAGGCTGACCGCGCGGACCTAAGCGGCGGGCGCTGGGCGGCGGCACTGCCGCAAACGGCGCTGGCGGATGACCGGCTGTCGAAGGCCGCGCGCACGCTGGGCAACCGGACCGCCGATACGGCGATCCTGGCTGATCTGGGCGAGGCGAAACCCATTGGCCTGGCCGCGCTGTTTGGCGCGGTTGCCGCCCCCGCTGCCGGCTGCCCCGGCCCCACGTCGCGTTACCGCCTGCGGGCCAGCGACGATGCGCGCCTCGCGGGGCCGTGGCTCGATCTCGACTTCACCGGCTATGGGCCGGAAGACCCGCGCATCGCCTTCACCCGCACCAGCCTCGCCACCCGCTTCGACCGCAATGGCGTGATCCAGGGCTATGGCCTGACCGAGCCGCTGACCATCAACCTCGACGGGTTCGATCCGCCCGGCACGCTGGAGATCGTGCTGCAGCAAAAGGACCGTGCCTTCTGGGTCGGCGAGGCGGTGCGGCTGGCCGATCCGGAGGATGCCGCCCGCTATCTCGACGGCACGCTGATGGCCTTCGAGAAGCAGAGCGGCCATGCCCGCCTCGCCATCGCCAGCGTCGCCGGGACCGGCAGCCCGACCATCGCCTGGCGGCTGGAAAGCCTGGCCCCGCGCTATGGGCGGCGGCAGGATCATCAGCCGGCCAGCGGCGCGCCGCGCGGCTTCCTGATCGAGGGCGCGCGCACGAACCTGCTGGCGCGTTCCGCCCAGTTCGACGATGCCGCCTGGACCCGGCAGAATGCGACCATTACCGCCGACGCCGCGATGGCGCCGGATGGAACTATCGCCGCCGATGCGCTGGTCGAATCCGCGGCGACCGGCATCCACCAGATCACCCAAGCCGCCAGCGTGGCGGAGGGTGCCATAGTCACGCTCAGTCTGTTCGTGAAGCCGGCCGGGCGGACGCGCCTCGCGCTCCTGCTGTCCAGCGGCGGGGATTTTGCGCAGGGAACCTTCGACCTTACCGCCGGCACCGCGACAACGGCGCAGGGCGGGACCGGCACGGCGCTCTCGGCGCGGCTGGTCCCGCTGGCCAATGGCTGGGCGCGTTGCGTGCTGACCGGCTCCATCGCCGGGGAGGCCTCCTATCTCACTGCCTGCCGCCTGCTGAATCCCGGCGGCACTTACGAGGGCGACGGCAGCGGCGGACTGCTGCTCTGGGGCGCACAGGCCGAGGAAGGACCGGACGCCAGCAGCTATATCCCGACAGAAGGCGGCCCGGCGACTCGCGCCGCCGACAGCGCCAGGATGACATTGGACTTTATGGCGGAAGGCACGCTGCTGGCCGCCTACCGCAGCCGGCGCACCGGGTCTGTCGCCATCGCCGGACTGACTGACGGTACGGCGGACAACGCCATCGAGTTGCGCCACGGACCGGACGGCGCAAGGCTGGGCTCGATCACCACCGGCGGCATCGAGCAGGCAACGCTGTCCGTCGGCAGCGCCCTTGCCGATACCGCCTATGTTGCCGGCCTTGCCTTCGCAGCAGGCGATATCGCGGCGGCGGGTGATGGCGGCGACGCGGTCACGCAGGCGTCGGGGACTATCCCCGCAATCACCGGCCTCGATCTCGGAAGCCGGCCGGACGGCGAACGGCTGGACGGGCATCTCGCCCGTGTGCAGCTCTATGGCCGGCGGCTGAGCGATACCGAGCTGTCGGCGGCCAGCGCGGCGCTGGCGCTGCAGCTTGGCCCCGTCACCTACGATTCCGGCTGGCTGGATGTCTGGCCGGGCGGCGGACGGCGCGACGGCTATGCTGCCGTGATGATGGCCACGCCGCCGGATGTCGCCGCGCGCTACTGGCGTTTCGACCTGGATGACGGCGCCAGCACCGATGGCTTCCTCGACCTTGCCCGGCTGTGGCTGGGGCCGGCGGTCAGCCTGTCGGTGAATTACGAGTATGGCGCCTCACTGGGGCTGGAGGCGGAAGCCCGCATCGCCCGCGCGCAGGACGGCACGGCCCGCTTCGGGGACAGTGCGCGGCGGCGCGTCGCGACCTACCCGATCGAGCATCAGTCGGCGCAGGAGGCCTACCGCGTGCATCTGGAGCTGCAGCGCGCGGCCGGCCCCATCGGCGAGGTACTGGCGGTCGCCGACCCCGAGGATGCCGAGTTCCGCGCCGAGCGGGTGTTCATCGCCCGGCTGCGGTCCCTGCGGCCGGTCACCCACCGCGCCTTCCAGCTGTTCGCCACCGAACTGGAGCTGGAGGAACGGCTGAGTTAGGCGGGGTGCCCGCCATCCTTGCCCTTGGGGTGCCCTTTCAACTCCACCCGTCACCCCCGCATTTATTGCGGGGGTCCAGGCTTCCGCTCGCTGGATCGCCGGTCGAGTAAGCTGAACCCTGGATTCCCGGGACAAGCCCGGGAATGACATCTGAAGGAAGCGGTAGCGAACTAGGCGAAGCTGGGTGAGGGGGAACAAAAATCCCCTACTCCGCCTTATCGAGCCAGGCGGCGGAGAGGAAGACGCCATCCCGGAAATCGCAGCGCCAGGCGCGGCGCCAGCTGCCGTCCGGCGAGACCGCCTCGGCGAGGATCGTCCAGTCGCCGCCGCGATGCGTCAGTTCCGACGGGTCGAAGCGGGCATCCCGCGCCTCCGGCAGGGCGGCGCGCAGCGCGGCGAGGCAGGGTTCCATCTCGTAGCGCACCCGCTGTTCCGGCGGTGTCGCAGCACAGGCGCCAAGCATCAGCAGGCAGATCAGGATCGGCAGGATTCTCGGCACGGGCACGGCTCCGGGGAACGTTCTCCGGGGGATGGGCTGTCACCCCTAGCACATTTCGACGAGACAAGGAGGGTTCGCATGACCCGCGACGAACGAGAGCGTCTGGCAACGCTGGAACAGCAGATGCGCGACAGCCGCGACGATATGGCGGAGCTGAAGCAGGATGTGAAGGCGATCCGCGGCACGCTGGCCGAGGCGCGCGGCGGCTGGAAGCTGCTGATGCTGCTGGGCGGCGCGGCGGCGGCGCTGGGGGCCGCCTTCGGCAAGCTGCTGGGCGGTGCCTTACCGTGAGCCTGTTCTTCCGGCACTGGTCGCTTGTGCCCAATGCGCTGTGGCGCTGGCCGGACTTCACGCCACGGGAAATCGCCAGCCGGGGCGATGGCTCGCTGCTAATCGCGCCCACAGCGCTGGACCGGTTGCAGGCCCTGCGCAATGCGCTGCGCCGGCCGGTGATCGTGACCAGCGCCTACCGCGACCCGGTGCACAATGCCCGCGTCGGCGGCGCGCCGCTGTCGCGCCACAAGGCGGGCGACGCCTTCGATCTGGCGCTGCGCGGCCAGAACCGGGCGGAGATGCTGGACGCCGCCCGCGCGGCGGGCTTCACCGGCTTTGGCTTCTATTCAACCTTCCTGCATGTCGATTGCGGGCCGGCAAGAGAGTGGGGAGACAAACGATGGACGTCCTGAGCTTCTTCGCCTCGATCCTGACCGGCGGGGCGACCGGCCTGCTGGGCCTCGTGGCGTCCGCCGGCATCCGCATCCTGGAGGCGCGCGAGAAACGCCGCACGCTGGAGCTGGAACTGGCCCATGCCGAGCGGCTGCACCTGTTGCAGATGGAGGCGAAGAATGCGGAGTGGGAGAACGAACGGCTGATCGCGGAGCTGACCACGGCGCGCGACCTGCGCACCGCCTCCTACGATCACGACCGCTCCTATGGCCGGTGCAGCCAGTGGGTGACGAACATATTGCGCCTCGTGCGCCCCATGCTGACGCTGCTGCTGATCGGCCTGACCGGCTTCGTGTTCTTCGCGCTGTACAGCGACGAGGACCGCCGCCGCATCGTCGAGATGCTGGTCTATGCCACCACCGCCGCCATCATCTGGTGGTTCGGCAGCCGCGACCTGGAAAAGGGGAAATGAGGGGCGATGTGAACCAGTCATCATCTTGTCCCCCCCGGGCTTGACCCGGGGGTCCAGGGGCGGTGCTTAGCCTGTAACGTTACAGAACGTGGCCCCTGGATTGCCGGGTCAAGCCCGGCAATGACATCGAGAGGAAAACAAATACACGATCAAACTCGCCCCTAATCCAGCAGCGTCGTGGGCAGCCAGAGGGCCAGCTCCGGGAACAGGATGACGAGGCCGAGGCCAATCACCTGCAGGATCACGAAGGGGATGATGCCGCGATAGATCGACTGGATCTTCATTTCGCGCGGTGCCACGCCCTTCAGGTAGAACAGCGCGAAGCCGAAGGGTGGCGTGAGGAAGCTGGTCTGCAGATTGACCGCCACAAGGATGGCGAACCACAGCACCACGCTCTGCGACGGCACATGCCCCTCGAAATCCAGCAGGCCGACGATGGGCGCGAAGACCGGCAGCACGATCAGCGTGATCTCGATCCAGTCGAAGAAGAAGCCCAGGAAGAACACCACCCCCATCAGCACGAACAGGATGCCCCAGGGGCCGAAGCCCAGGCCCTCGATGAAGTCGATCACCAGATCGTCGCCGCCAAGCGAGCGGAAGACGTAGGAAAAGGCGGTCGCGCCGACAAAGATGAAGAACAGCATGCCGCCGGTCAGGGCCGAGCGCTCGCACACTTCCTTCAGCACCGCGAAGCTGAGCCGCCGGTTGAAGATCGCCAGCAGCGTGGCGCCGAAGGCACCGACGCCCGACGCCTCGGTCGGCGTCGCCCAGCCGGCGAAGATCGACCCCAGCACCAGCGTGATGAGCAGGATCGGCGGGATGAAGCTGCGCGCCACCATGATCAGCAGCTCGGCCGTGTTCTCCGGCCCCTCCGCGTCGGGCATCGGCGGCGCCATCTTCGGGTTCAGCGTGCGGGTGGTGGCAATATAGAGGAGATAGATCGCCGAGAGCAGGAAGCCCGGAATGATCGCCGCCAGGAACAGGCTGCCGACCGAGATCGCCAGCAGGTCGCCCATGATGACCAGCATGATCGAGGGCGGGATCAGGATGCCCAACGTGCCCGAGGCGCAGATCGTGCCGGCCGTGAAGCGTGATGGCGCGGTTGGTCATGGGATACCTCAGTCGAACAGGATGCCAGGCAGCCAAGTGGCCAGCGCAGGCACATAGGAGACCAGC